>JAWONR010000148.1:0-3261 GCA_033865115.1 Candidatus Persebacter sydneyensis
CTCTTCATCCGCCTGGGCGACTCTTTCCGGTTGAATTGGAGGGGAACCAGCACCTGCCGGACCTTCCGCCGAATCGGCTTTGGGCAAATCTTCAACGGGCACTCCGCCTATTGTTTTAATTTTAACGGAATCCAACAAAAGCCTGTCCACCGGCGTGCGCGTATCCAAACTACGTTTCCTTTCGCGACTGACTTCGGCGGTTTTTATAATTTCTTCCACCTCCACGACTTCCTCCTCAACAAGGCCTTCGTTTTCGGATTCAATTCTGATTTCCTCTTCCAGACTTTCCAAAAGCAGAGTGTTGTCAATTGCTTCCACTGCCTCTTCCTCTTCAACGCTGGTAAAAGCGGCGATACGCTCGACAATGGCGCGCCGTCCTTCCGCGCTCCCCAAAGCCCCGTCGTTTTCGCCAAATCCGGCAAAATTAACCACGACTTCGTCTTGGACATCAATTTTCGGGCGCGGCAAAGACAATGCCTCACCATCGGCACCTGCCGTTGTCAATTCAGGTATTGAACTTCCTGTGGGCTGAGTTGGCACCACCTGCGGACTACCGCCACCCAGCATATTCAGCACGGAAGCAACCGTCACGCCTGGTATCACTCCCGTATACACGACGCCGGCTCCGCCGCCGAGACAAAGAAGCAACGCCAAAATACCATAAATAAACGAGCCTCCTGATTTACCTTTCTCTTCTTCTTCGCCGGCTCGAAACACGCGTGATGCACTGACCAAATCACGCTCAGCAGGTGTCTCCGCTTGCTCGCCATCTTCGGCGACACTGTCAAAATCAATCGGGGCAGCCGAAGGAGCGGGAGCGGGAGCCGCCGGCGGCGGCGTGACCAATCGAGACGCTCCGGCAGAACCGCCGGGTGCCGCCGTCATGATAGGCGAAACAGGAGGGGGAGTCGGTGCTACGGGAGGTGTTTCAGGAGTCGCAGGTGTTTCGGTCGGCTGAGCCCCGGCCTGGGCCTGCTGCTCCTCTTCGGGAGTAGCAGTCTGACCTTCCTGGTCGGCTTTCTTAAGCGATTTCAGCAACAGGCTCATACGATTTCCTTTCTTACGCGCTTAGCGGGCTTTCTTTTGCCGGGGTGGCAATGCCGTATCAGCGCGGTCACGAATAATAAATTCGGAATCGGGCAACAATTCGCGATAATCGGCGTAATCCCCATGAATACTTGGATTACTAATTATCCTCGCCTTGATAAACACGACAAATTCCGTTTTAAATGTTGTCTCCTGCTTGTTTTCAAACAAAGTGCCTATGCCGGGCAATTCACTGAGTCCCGGCACTGCCGTATTGTTGTCGCCGGTGCGGTCTTCAAGGAGTCCGCCCATCACGGCAATTTCGCCGCTACGCAACGACAACACCGATTCCATTTCCCGGATGCGGGTAATCGGCACAAAGTTTTCAGCAGCAGCTCCGCTTCCTCCAACGGCACTGGGAGTTGGCGCCCGGCGATAACTCAAAACCCGCGTCACCGCCGGCTTCAAATTAAGAAAGACCTCATCGCCATCGCTGATATGCGGCAACACATTCATGGAAAATCCGACATCCACCGTGTTTTCAGTGACGTCAAAAGTGCGACTGGTGACTTGTCCGGTTTCTTGGTTAATCTCTTCGTTCACCTCAATGCTAAAGTAAACTTCCTGGTCAACCACTCGCAACAGTGCCGGTTGGTTGTTGAGAACGCTAATACGCGGACTGGAAAGCACTTTGGCGTCGCCGAAGGTGTCCAGCAGTTCCACCGCGGCGCTGACATCTCCGGTGCGATACGCCGCCGTAAAGGACGCCCCCGGCACGATGCTGTTTGCCGGAAGCAATCCGCCCCCGCGCAATTCGGTGTTTTCTCGGTTGACCTGTTGTGCGGTGTACTCGCGACTAATCGTATAACCGAGCACAACGTCATCGTCATTCGTGATCTCCTCAATCTCCGTAGTAAAGTCGCCGACTTTGAAGCCGCGCTCTTGTTCAAGTTGGTTGACATTAATGAAATTCCGATAATTACTATCGTTAACAACGGACCCTTCGTTCAGACCGCCGACTGGAATAAAGATTGACTCATCATAGTCAATCTCTTCTATAATCTGGTTAACGAGTGCCGCTACCCCACCGACATTATTGCCTTGGTACAAGCTAAGTCCTTCTTTGGCAAACTGGTTAAAAGCCGACCAGTTGATACCTTGTCGGTATTCGTTGTTCAGCACCACTTCAACAACGGTGGCTTCCAAAAGCACTTGCCGACGGGCGATGGACAGTGCTTCATCCAAATACGCCGCCACCTCTTTTTGCAGGCGTTCAGGGGCATATACCAGTAAAATCCCGGTGTCCGGATTGAAATCGTAACTGTTGTCAGTGCTGAACCGGGCTTCAAAGCTATCCGAATCTGCGAGCAAACGATTCTCGCTGGCGGTCGGATCCGCCAACGCGCCGGTGCCGGCAGCTTCCAAGTTAACTCCCAAAATAGACGCAATAGATTCTTCCAAGTTCTCCCAAAACTGGTTGGTGGAAGAATTGGAGATAACCGCGCTGCCGCCGCCAAGTCCGCCGACATCGGCGCCGGAACTAAAGGTACGGGAGACGGAGGTATAGTCAACATGATAACGTTTGTAATACGGCTCGTCATTTTTAATAATGAGTGCGTTACCTTGTCGGTCAACACGTATGGCGATTTGCGCGGCGATACGATCCAAAATCGCATCCAACGTTTGGTCGAGCGCGCTCATCGTGACAAGACCGCCAACGGCGGAATCGACATCCATATTAATATTAGCATCGCGCGCGAGCGCAAACAACAAGTCGCGCACGGGAACATTGGTTACAACGACATCAAAAGTATCCGCGCCTTTTTCGTTGCTCATTTGCGGCACGGTTGGCGTGACTTTAACGAGTTCCGGTATGGCGGATGGATTTTTCGGTGCTGTGCTATCGACCTCTTCCACGGTCAAATGCATTTCGCTGGGTGAATAGTTCGGCGACCCGCAGCCCGCCAAAAAAACGGAAAGCGATGAACTTAAGATAAGCTTGTGCGCTTTGGAAAAATGCATAATTCATTCCCTTCATTTCTTAAAAAACCAGTTTGCCGAGCATGTTTTATCGCCCAACTCCTATGGCGTGTCCGAACTCGGTCACCCCAATAAAGAGTAATTAAACACTATTTCGCGCCAAAAGTCAATAAAAATTCAGTTTTTTACAAAAAAACAATGTTTTTTTTATCATATCTTGGCTTGAATATGGGGATAATTCGCCCGATAGACATG
>JAWONR010000149.1:0-3216 GCA_033865115.1 Candidatus Persebacter sydneyensis
TGTCGTTCACCCACCGCCGAAGCGGTATTACGAAAGATGTGTGCCGAAGCCGGATTAAACTGGCAGGCGGATTCAGCGGGGATTGGCAATTGGCATGCCGGAGAACCGCCTGACTCTCGCGCGCAAAAAGCGGCGAGTTTACGGGGTTATGACATGGACGGCATCTCAGCGCGTTCGGTATGTACGGAGGACTTCACTGAGTTTGACCGCATATACGCACTTGCGGCGGAGCATTTGGAGTTTTTACGTGCAAACGCACCGGAAGACTGCAAGGCACAGTTACTGATGTTCATGCCGGACGGCAAAGACGTTCCCGACCCGTATTACGGAGACGGAGACGGTTTTACCCACATGATGGATTTATTGGAAGCCGGATGTCGCACAATATTAACAACTCCCGATGTCGGAAGTTGAAGTCATTGTAGGCGAGTCACCAATAGACCCGTCGGCGGAGGCGGCAAAGTTAAGCGCGGGAGCGGATAATGACTGCGGAGCAATAGCGATGTTTTGCGGCGTTGTTCGAGGCGGAGAAGTCACATCAATGACATTGGAGCATTATCCGGAGATGACAAAATCGGCGTTATACGAAATCGCTTCAACGGCGGCAAAGAAGTGGGAGTTAAAAACCGCACGCATCATTCACCGGACGGGACGAATGACGCCGGGCGAGGTGATAGTCTTTGTCGGAGCATCATCATCACATCGTTCATCGGCGTTCTCGGCTTGCACATACATGACGGACTATTTAAAAACCCGCGCACCATTTTGGAAAAAAGAGGAGACGTCATCCGGTTCTCGCTGGGTGGAGGCGAAACCGGAAGACGAAGAGGCGCGTCAGCGATGGGAGTAGTGATATTAATAGCGACAGCGGCGTTGGCGGAGAACATAGTTTTAGCGAAGATGTTGGGATTGTGTCCGTTTATAGGCTTATCTCGTCGTTTGGACGTAGCAGCCGGAGTCGGATTAGCGACGACATTGGTATTAACATTCGCGACAGTAATAGCGTGGTGCGCGGACACGTGGTTATTGGGAGACTTCAAAGCAGCGCGTCCGTTGGTATTAATAGCGGCGGCGGCGTCCCTGGTTCAATCAGCGGAGTTATTAATGCGGACATTCGCAACCCGAATGCATCGCATGTTGGGAGTATACTTACCGTTGATAGCGACAAATTGCGCGGTATTGGGAGTAATGTTAACGGCAGTCCAGACCTCCCCTGATTCTTTGCTTGGAGCATTTGCGTTGGGTTTGGGAGGCGGTTTAGGTTTCATGTTAGCGGTGATATGTTTGGCGAGTGTCCGCGGTCGCATGGTTGAGTCACTGGCTCCGGAAGTCATGCGAGGCGCGCCGTTAACGATGTTAACAGCGGGCTGGATGGCATTATCATTTTCAGGTTTGGCAGGAGTTTTTTAATGCCTCCATTAACATCCATCGTGATATTAGTCCTACTCGCGTTTGTTTTTGGAGGTGGTTTAGGCATCTTACGTTCACGGGCATCACAAAGAGACGGAGCAGATTCATCCTTAACAACGTTATTAGACGAAGCTCTCCCGCAACTCCAGTGCGGAGACTGCGGCTATCCCGGATGCCGTCCCTATGCCGAAGCAATAGCAAAAGACGAAGCGCCGATAAACTTATGCCCACCGGGAGGAGCAGAAACAGCATCACGTTTGGCATCAATAATAAACATGCCACCTCCCCCAATGCCGCCGGCGCGTTTAATGCCTGTAGCTCACATCCGCAGTGAGGATTGCGTAGGTTGTGCGTTATGTTTACCGGTGTGTCCGACAGATGCGATAATAGGCGCGCCGCAGAAGTTGCATGAAGTATTGGCGGAGCATTGTGTGGGATGTGGTTTATGCGAGCCGGCGTGTCCGACAGACTGCATTACGATGGTGGACTCCAAAACGGGCGAAGCGAGAAACTAAAAACGCAAAACACATTGTTATTCCGACTCCACAATCATCACGGTCATTCCCGGAGCCGTCATATCAAAGAGTTCAACAACATCACGATTTCGCATGCGGACACAACCAATAGAGCCGGGTTTTTCGAGTTCAACGGAGTCGGGCGTACCGTGAATATAGATATATCGTCTCATCGTATCGACATTCCCGCCTCGGTTTATCCCCCACTCCCTCCCTCTCAGCCACAAGACACGAGTGAGAATCCAGTCATGCCGCGGAGATTGTTTTGCGAGTTCCGGCGAGTATATCTCTCCATTCGGTCGTCTTCCGACAAACACGGTATTAACCGGCGCGCCGTCTCCAATCTTGGCGCGTATTTCATGCTCCCCGCGCGGAGTTTGCAAACTCCCATTAACCTCCCCTGCACCGTTTTTAGCGGTAGAGACGGGATATTGCTTATCCCCAATCCTAAGCATTTGAGTTTGTAGATTAATAACAATCATCGTCTCACCTGAAAGAATTCCCTCAACAGTTTGGCGGATTCATCGGCGAGGAGTCCGCCGACAACACGGGTATGCGGATTAAACTGTCGCATTTCGTGAAGGTTGGAGACACTCCCGACCGCGCCGGTTTTTGGATCATTGGCGGCGAAGACGAGAGTGTGAAGTCGCGCAAGAAACACGGCGCCGGCGCACATCATGCATGGTTCGAGAGTCACGGCCATTTTGAATTGCGGGAGTCGATAATTTTGTTGTTGTCGGGCGGCATTCCGGAGTGCGTTAATTTCGGCGTGAGCGGAGGGGTCACAGTCACGAATCATGCGATTTTCGCCTTCACCAATGATAATGTTTTGTTCATAGACAACGGCGCCGACGGGGACTTCGCCGGCGAGGGCGGCACTCTCGGCAAGTCGGAGCGCGTGTTGCATGGCGAGCATGTCATATTCGGAGAAGTCGTCATTCACAAAAAGTATCCTGTTGAGTGATTTTATCACCGTCTTTTGATTTAAAGTCGCAATTAGCCCTCATTTTTGTTTGATTGGAGATGAATTCCAGAGACGGTTTTTACGGTTTGCCGGTTTTGGATTCCCGTCGCGAATGGAGAGTAACCCCATGTTTTTTTATGTGAGTTTAGTTTTGGGGGGTATATTTTGGTTTATTTGTCCGATTTTCGCCTGTTTTGTGGGTTTTCTGGAGTTCTAAAGTCCGCGGAATCAATGAATTCCTCTGCAGCAAACCGGTTAAGAACTCTGAAAGGAACAAGGAGTCGTAATCTAATGAAGGTGGTGTAACACTTCACCACTCACAAAAAA
>JAWONR010000150.1:0-3193 GCA_033865115.1 Candidatus Persebacter sydneyensis
GAGAAGTCCTTAGCGAACTCATCATCCTTCCGACATTCATCGTAGGCGTTTGCGAGCTCCGCGAGCGCGGGCACGAGCGTTTCAGCGACATAACTTCCGCCGAAGTCACCGAATCGCCCTTTATCGTCGGGCATTTGATATTGATTATTGTTTGTTTGCATGCTGGACAGTTTCCATAAACTTTTTCATTTTATCATGGTCTTTTATTTTCCGGTCATCATCTTTTGCGATACCGCTGGAGACATCCACAGCGAACGGACGGTATTTAGAGATAAGCTCCCCGACATTATCGGCAGAGAGTCCGCCGGCGACAATAATAGGCGGTTGATTTTTATTTGGGAGGAGCGACCAGTCAAAACTTTTACCACTTCCGCCATAATATCCCGTCTGTTTTGCATCGAGGAGAATCCCGCGCGCGTCTCCAAAGTCTCGGACACATTGCGCAATATCGTTTTTCTCGCTCACGCGGCAGGCTTTAATATAGGGATAATCAAACGCCCGGCAGTAGTCCCCATCCTCATCCCCGTGAAACTGCAAACATCCCGGACGGAGTTGCTTAGCAACTTCACGAACATAATCCGGCTCGGCATTAACAAGCAGAGCGACCAACTCCACAAACGGCGGAAGCGCTTGTGAGATGGCAAGAGCAGTTTCCATTCCCACGGCGGAGGGAGATTTCGGATAAAAAACAACTCCAACGGCATCAACCCCGAGTTCCGCGGCAGCACGCGCATCATCAGGTCGACACATTCCACAAAACTTAACGCGGGTGTTCATGAGCGCTCTTCTTAACTTGTTTCCAATAATAAAACACGAGTCTTCCCATTCCATAACCAACAGCGGCCATAAAGACGGAGACGACCGCGGCACCTTGCAGGATTGGTTTACCGACTTGGAGAAACAGCGTATCAAACATTTCTTTTATATTTTCCGAGTTTTGAAAGTCGGCCCATTGCAGAGGCATACTATCGGCAAAGAGTGAAGCCCCAACAAGATACTCAACATAAAAGATAGGCGCATAAGTCAACGGATTTGATATCCAGACGCAGACCAAAGCAGAAGGCAGATTTGCTCTCATAATCCAGCAAAAAAAAGTCGCGGGAATCATTTGAAACGGCATCGGCGCAAACCCCCAAAACATCCCAATAGCCATTCCGATGCTAACTGAACGAGGCGTAAGACGAATCATCCCGCGCAGTTGCGGAGACACTTTAGGATATCGTCTTGCAGTTGCGAGGAGTCGTTTTTCACCAACACGCATGTGGTACATCAAGGCGAGCGAGCATCGTTTTACGGGCATTTATTTAGAGGCGGGACGAAACGCCTTTAGCACATTTGGATTAGTTTCCATTCCGGGCGAGCCGATTAAGTCAAGGCAATACGGCACAGCGGCAAAGACACCGTTGAGAGTTTCGCCGATAGCTTTTGGTTGTCCGGGCAGGTTAATGATGAGAGAACGCCCCCGAACAGCGGCGGTTTGTCGGGACAATATTGCGGTGGGGACATACTGCAGATTTTGTCGTCTCATTTCTTCGCCGAATCCTTTTATTTCGCGTTCACAAACTGCAAGAGTAGCTTCAGGCGTAATATCTCTTGGAGCGGGACCAGTCCCACCGGAAGTCAGCACCAACCGACAGTCATTATCGTCGGTCATGGATTTGATGGCATCACAGAGGTTGGCATAGTCATCGGCGACGAGTTTATTAACTTCCACCCAAGGCGAGGCGAGAGTATTAGCGAGCCATTCTCTCATAGCGGGAATACCTTTATCTTGATATTCTCCGGCATTAGCGCGGTCGGAGACGGACAACAATCCGATATTGATTTTGTTTTTCATTGGGAAGACGGCTTAGCGCCGTTTTTTATAATGTAATAATAATGTCCGCCTTCATCAGCCGGCGAGATTTCTTTTAGAGTATGTCCGGCTTGTTTAAGAAAGGCGGGAATGTCTTCAACTGCGGCGGGGTCGGTAATCCATGCACGCAGGACATCCCCGACCTTCATTTCACCGAGGGCTTTTTTGACTCTCAGCACGGGTAGGGGGCAGCGCAGTCCGCGCAAGTCGATATCGAGATTAGTATTCATGATTGCGGCAGTTATTGTTATTGTAAGCGATATTAGCCAAAAATCCGGTCTCTTTATGGTGTGAGGAGGTTATAATTCGCATCATGACACCTTCACCGGCACCGGAAGTTGATTGGGAGGACACATTATTATTCCGCGCATTGCGTTGTCGTCCTGCGCCTCGCCGCCCGGTGTGGATGATGAGACAGGCGGGACGTTATTTACCGGAATATCGGTCATTGCGGGCGGAGGCTGGAGGTTTTTTACCGATGTTAAAGACGCCATCATTGGCTTGTGAAGTGACATTACAGCCGATACGCCGTTTTGGGATGGACGCAGCGATTTTATTTTCGGACATATTGACGGTTCCGGACGCATTGGGATTGGAGTTATATTTTGTAGAGGGCGAGGGACCTCGTTTTCGCCGTCCGGCGTCGGACGAGAGGTCAATTAACGATTTACGGACACCGTCTTTGGAGTCATGGGATTATGTATCGGAGGCATGTCGCTTAACGCGTTCGGCGTTACCGCCCACCACTCCCTTGATAGGTTTTTGCGGAGCGCCTTGGACATTGGCGTGTTATATGGTGTCTGGCGGAGGAGATTCTGGTTTCTGGCTTCCACGCAAGATGAGACATGAGCGTCCGGACTTACTGCACCGGATATTAGAGGTAACATCATCAGCGGCGGCGGAGTTATTATGTTTACAGATTAACTCAGGAGCACAAGCGGTAATGATATTTGACAGTTGGGGAGGATTATTAGGCGGAGATGATTACGAGACATTTTCGTTGGATTACATACGTCGCATTATCTCGCGTGTGCGCGAGGAGTCATCGGCTCCAGTAATAGTATTCGGACGCAATTGTGGTTTTCATTTACCGAAGATTGCATCTTGTGGCTGTGATGGAGTTGGAGTGGATTGGCAGACGCCGTTATCGGCGGCGAGGCGTATGACGGGAGGCAAAGTGGCGGTTCAGGGCAATTTAGACCCGTCGGCGTTATTGGTGTCTAATCCGAAAGATGCGGCATTATCGGCGCAAAAGGTACTTTCAGATTATGGAGATTCCCCGGGACACATATTCAATCTTGGTCATGGTGTTTACAAGGAGACGCCACCGGAGAGTGT
>JAWONR010000151.1:0-3044 GCA_033865115.1 Candidatus Persebacter sydneyensis
GATTCAAGCGATAACGACTCCAATATCCCGCAATTCAATAAAAAATGTGCCTGCGTCGTGTAGCCAACTAACTTCGCTCCTCCGCTCAAACCCGCCTCCGCTATTGATGTGAAATCTACATGCGAGGTGATGTCCTTCAAGCCCGACTCCAATAACGGCTCCGAGTCCGACTGATGCCCTCTATGGCACATTAATGTTCCAGTTACACGCTCCGGATGATAATACTCCGAGCGGCCGAATCCATAATCCGATAACAATAATAAACCTCGCGATAATGTCTCGCATAATGTTGATGTTAATGACTCTCCAAGTAATGACGCCTCCGTTGTATAACCGTCCGGTAAGGACATCTCTGAAAAACGTCTCAATAACACCGCGTCTGATAACTCGCGCTCCGACCAGCATAACTCGCCTCCCTTATATGACACTCCGCGCTCATACCACTCGCCGCCTCGCTTTGTGTAGACTCCAAATGGCACTGCGTCTAATACCTCGTTCGCTAATATTACTCCCGTGAAACTTGAGGGTAACTCGGAAAGCCACTCCGCTTTGTCTCCCAAATAGGACTCCTGCCGATGCCGTAACGCCGATGATGTCTCCAATATCTTATAATCACATCTCACTCCGCGCTCCGATAAATCCGATATTATCCCGCCCGCTAATCTCCCGTCTCCTGCGCCTAACTCCAAAATGTCTCCGCCGACCTCCCGAAGAACCTCCGCCGCCTGGCGGGACAACATCTTCGCGTATAAAGGCGACATGTCCGCTCCAGTGATGAAATCGCCGGAGGCTCCGAAACGTACTTGGCCGCTCCCGTAGAATCCCGATGTTGGGGAGTGTAAGGCTATCTCAAGGTACCGAATGAACGAAATCCAGCCATCTGAGGCAGATATCGCCGAAACCAACTCGGAATGCGCGGGGGAGGTCATAACCTCCATTTTACCCAGACCGCTCACCAGTGATACAATCTAACGCCAATTATGACCGAAAACGATGTTTCTGATGAGGACTCCCAAAAAGGACGGAATTCAGGACGGCGCGCGTTAGGTTTATAATTGCACTCATCAAACTCAATAGGAGAACTGTCAAATGTCGTTTATGAAAAAACGCCAAGATGAAATGGAAGCGTATATGCAACGCGACCCCGCCGCCCGCAATTACTGGGAAGTCGGCTTTTGTAGTCCCGGTCTGCACGCCGTCTGGCTGCACCGACTCAATCATAAACTCTGGGAACTCGGCGCAAAAGGGCTCGCGCGGTTTCTCTCTCATATTGGAAGATGGCTTACCGGAGTTGAAATTCATCCGGAAGCCGTTCTTGGGGAAAGGGTGTTTATCGACCACGGCGCAGGAGTTGTTATCGGCGCGACTTCTAAAGTTGATGATGATTGCTCTATTTATCAAGGTGTCACGCTTGGCGGGACAACTCAAACTTTTCGCGGAAAACGACATCCGACTCTGGAAAAAGGCGTTATTGCCGGTGCCGGGGCGAAGATTCTTGGACCTATCGTCATCGGCGAAGGCGCGAGAATCGGCTCTAATGCCGTTGTTGTTAGAGAAGTCCCGCCCGGATGTACTGCTGTCGGGATTCCGGCGAGAATCATCCCGCCAAAGACTGATGGTGAAACCGGTGAAAAACAGGACTTCGCCGCCTATGGCGTCGATGATAAATCCGCAAGGGACGATATTGTTGAAACTCTCGTTAAAAAAGTCGCCGAGTTGGAAAAGGAACTCCAACAAATCAAACGCGATAAATCCGATAGTTAATGTTCATCCGGAGTTTTTTACTTCCATAAGGAGTTATGTGAATCAATGACGGCGAGTGTTTTTGATTTGTTTAAGATCGGTATTGGACCTTCCAGTTCGCACACTGTCGGTCCAATGGTCGCCGGACGGCGTTTTGCCGAATCTCTGGAAAGCACCGGTAAAATGTCTCAAACCTCCCGCGTCCGAGCCGAAATGTTTGGCTCTCTCGGAGCGACAGGACGAGGTCACGGCTCTACCAAGGCGGTTTTGTTGGGATTGGAGGGGGAAACTCCGGAAGGTGTTGAAGTTGAATCCATTCCCGATAAACTTTCCGCGATTCGCAATGACGGAAGACTGATGTTGCTCGGCAAACACCGTGTTGAATATCGCGAGCGAGAAGATTTATTGATGCATAAACGCAAATCTCTGCCGTTTCATCCCAATGGCATGATTTTTCGAGCTTTTGATGAGGAGAATAACGAACACTTTAATGCGTCTTATTATTCCATCGGCGGAGGGTTTGTTGTTGATGAAACCGCCGCCGCCAATGACAGTCCGCTGATTGCAGTTGCACCTCAGACAATTCCGTATCCTTTCTCCAGCGGCAAGGAGCTTCTGCAAATGTGCGCGGAGGATAATAAGTCCATCAGTGAGTTAATGCTGGCGAATGAAACTGCACTCATGCCTGAAGATAAAATCCGGGAAAAGTTGTTGAAAATATGGCGCGCAATGCGTGAATGTGTCCGCCGCGGTTGTCAAACCGAAGGTGTGTTGCCCGGTGGATTGGAAGTTAAGAGACGCGCGCCGGGATTGTGTCAGAGACTGGAAAAGAACGCCGCATGTCGTAATGACCCTCTGGCAGTGATTGACTGGGTTAACTTATATGCCATCGCGGTTAATGAAGAGAATGCAGGCGGCGGAAGAGTGGTGACGGCTCCGACAAACGGCGCCGCGGGGATTGTGCCGGCAGTGTTGCATTATTATGTCAAACACATGAAAGGCGCAAATGATGACGGAATTATCCGGTTTTTGTTGACGGCGGCGGCAGTTGGCTCTTTATACAAGGAAAACGCCTCTATTAGCGGCGCTGAAGTCGGTTGTCAAGGCGAAGTTGGGTCTGCATGTTCAATGGCGGCGGCGGGACTGGCGGAAGTGTCTGGTGCGACTCCGCAACAAGTTGAAAATGCGGCTGAAATTGCCATGGAACATAATCTTGGATTGACATGTGACCCAATTGGCGGATTGGTGCAGATTCCATGTATTGAACGGAATGCGGTGGGCGCAAATAAGGCGATTAATGC
>JAWONR010000152.1:0-2744 GCA_033865115.1 Candidatus Persebacter sydneyensis
TATCGCAATCGCACCATACGCCCATGACTCCGAAGCCGAACAAAAGAAAGACAACAAAATGATGAAAAATAACCCGGAAAGACGGACAAACAACCCCCGTCTCTCCTGACTCTCCCGCCTGAATATCTGAACTGTCATTAAAACCTCCTTTTTAACGATGCCGCATTATACCATGAATAACCCATAAATCACAAAATCACCCCCCCCAAATACGAAAATCCAACTCCCAAATACGAAAATCCAACTCCCGTAAACGAAAATCCAACTCCCGTAACCGAAGCAAACCACCAAACCAAACAAAATCAAACGAATGTCAAACCGACAAACTCATGTCTCACAATCTCATGCAACTCCATAACAACTTATAACTCGTGAGATAGGTCAAGACGGATATAACTCTCCTCTCCCAAATCCGTCCCGCCATCCCACGATGTTCCAAATGACGGCGACAACTCCCAACCGCCCAAATATGACTCGCCTCCAAATGACAATGCACTCGACCATGTGCTCTCTAACTCCGTAAACTCCAAATCCGCCTCCAAGCCCGTCCGTAAACGCCAAGAACCATACAACTCCTCCGCTGTCAACGAAAATGACATTGATGACTCCAAGCCCTCCAAACGATTCTCATGCGATATGTGTATGATGCCCTCGCTCCAAGTTGCTCCTGAACCGTAACTCCAGTCTCCCGTGCCTGTGTTGTCTGATGACTGACTCGCCGTCCAATATGTGCGCCAGTTTTCGTTTGCGAAATCTATGCGTGAACCGTAACTATAGCGCGAAATGCCGTCTGAGTTTATGTTGCCCATTGACAAATGCGGCGACCAGCTGAATAAGCTCAAGTCTCCGTCCGATAAGTACCATGATAGAACGCCTATTAAGCCTACTGCTCCGAATCCAATTAATAACACATCCGTGCCGCCGCTCTCCGGCGACTGACTCGATATGACATTGTAGCCTACCTGCTCATTGCGGACTCGGTCGTAGACTATTGTTGTTGTCTCTCCCGATGGTGTGAATAAGACCTCCAAACGACGCGATGATGTGTGGAAGTCTGAACTCGGACGCGGGAAACCCCCGCCCAAGCCGAATATGAATGCGCAAGTTCTATAACCAGCATCGTTCTCGTAACTCGACGACGAACGAATCAAACACGCATCCGATGTCTCGCCCGGGGAGGGAGGTGTGTTGTGAACTTCCGACTCCGGGTCTCCCAATGACGTGGGGAGGACTCCGCTGACTATGTCATCCAGTGAATATACAAAAGATATGCGTATGTGGCACAACTCAGCCAAACTTCCGTCCGGTAAACGGTTAATGCTCGCCTCAAAACCCGATTCACGACATCGCTCTACGTTGTAGCGCGCATCAACCGACTCCTCAATCGGCAACGCGCAAAACTCAACTCCCGATAAGGGGTCGCGTATGTTGCGCTCGCCTGACGGACACTCGCAAACTTCATTTATGCGCTCCTGGTCGGCGCGACATGTGCAGGATGTTCGTGTGTTATTTGGCTCGCCGCTCAAACAAACCTCGCAGGATAAACCGTCCGAAGAGGTTATTTGTCCGGCGGGACATGACTCGCAAATAAAACCAGTCGCGTCCGGGATGCCGCCCGAAGGACATGACTGACATGTGCCTTCATGTGTCGGTATCTGATTCGCCGGACATGTGAACGGAAAGTCAATACAACCATCCGCCGCCGCGTTCGGTGTCTGTCCGAGCAAACACGCCCGACATTGTTCTCCGACAAGAATCTGATTGGAAAGACAAGTGACACACTGACTGCGAGAACTGTTTGCAAACTGAGATTCGGGACACGGCTCGCAGGCGGAAAGTCCGGGGGTCGCGGCAATGCTGTTGTCGCTGCATTGCTCGCATGAATGACTGTCCGCGTTGTGGAAAGTGCCGATAGGACATGTCTGACAACTCTCTCGGTTGTTGTCCGGAGCCTGTCCGATGTTGCATGTCGTGCAAGAGACAGAACCCCGTCCGGCGACTTGTCCGGGAGGACATTCTTGACAAGAGGTGCCGCCTTCAATGTTGAGAAACTGTCCGGTTGAACACGGCGTGCATGAAGTGTTGCCGGCGGAAGATGTGAATTGTCCGGCGGGACAATTGTCGCATGAATCATTCGCGATGTTGTAAAACGCTCCGGCGGGACATGACGTTATGCACGCCGTTCTGTCGGAGTTAGGCGTTTGTTCATCCGTGCATGAAGTGCAGGTTGTCCCGTCAAAATAATCATTGTCCGTGCATGCCACGCAGGCTTTGGTCGTGGAGTCGTAGCCTTGATTGTTTGCGGTGCAGACTTCGCGACAGACTTGTCCGGCGATGATTGAAGTGCCGTCCTCGCAGTTAATCTGCGGAATACAGGTGTTTGAATCATCGGCGACAAATCCGACCATACATTCGCATCCGGTGCCTTGTGTGTTTGACACTTGATTGAGTTTGCAGCTCAAACAAATTCCACCGGAGGCGTATTCAGAACTGTCGCATCTTTCACATTCGGTTTTTGCGGAGTTCGGAACTTGTCCGCTTTCACAGGGACTGCAACTTCCGGCGCCGTCTTTGGTGATAAATCCGGCGGGACATACTTCACACTGCGTGTTGTCGGCGTTGGAAGTCTGTCCGGCGGGACATTTGGCGCATGAAGTTTGTCCGGCGGTGGAGGTTTGACCTTCGGGACAAGAGTCGCATGAGTTGTTTGCGGCGTTATGGGAAGTCCCGGCAACGCAAGTCGT
>JAWONR010000153.1:0-2736 GCA_033865115.1 Candidatus Persebacter sydneyensis
CATCCTCGTCCATTCCGCGTCAATCAACTCTGAGCGCTCTTCGCCCAGATACAAATTGGGCTCCAAGTTTGCCTGCTCTTCAGCAGACGGGAAAATCGCCGGATTGTTGCGATATCCAGCATCCATCAATTTGCGTGCCGCCTCGTTCGGAGTCGCGTATTGAATGTAATCCGCCAAATCACGTCCGATTTCGGCGTCCAACAAAAAGTTGATGAACGCATGCGCGTTTTCAGGATGCGGCGCGCCGGTCGGAATGCACAAACAATCCTGCCAAAAGAAACTCCCCTCGCTGGGAATGACGTAACCAATGTCATCGTCCTCGCCAATTAACTGCGCGATGTCGCCGTTCCATTCCACAACCATGTCAACTTCGCCCGAAGCCAACAAATCCTGTCCGTTGTCCTCAAAAATGCCCTTGACATTCTTTTTATACTTTATCAACTGGTCGGCGGCGGCACGAATGTGGGCGGCGTCTTTGTCGTTAAAAGAATGACCGAGATAACGCAACACCATGCCCATCATGGAACTCGGCTCGCTTATCCAACCAATGCGACCGGCGTATTTGTCAGAGCCCTCGCCCCAGACATCCGACCACGAAGTCGGTCTTTTTACCTTGGATTTGCGATAACCAATGCCCATCGTCCCCCACATGTATGGCATGGAATATTTGCGACCGGGGTCAAAACCCGCCTCTTGGAACAGTTTGCCGACATTGGAAAAGTTGGAAATCTGTGAATGGTCAAGCGGAGACAACAATTTCGCTCGCCACATGCGCTCGACATAATCATTGCTCGGGACAATGACATCATAACCCGGATTGCCCTCGCGAATTTTCGCAAACAACTCCGTATTGTCGCCGAACAAGTCCATTTTGACCTCTATGCCGGACGCCGATTTGAAATCATCAAGCGTGGTTTCACCTATGTAAGTGTCCCAATTGTAAAAATTGAGCTTTTTCTCCTCTGCGGCAGAGGCGGGAAAACGAAGCCCCGCGGCAACTGCCGATGAAGCGCCAAGTGCCGCCAAAAAAGAACGACGGGAAAAACGAGATGTGCGTAAAGTCATTGGAGGTCTCCTCTTCTTTTAAAAAAACAAATACAAGTATAACACCTAAGCCGAAAATGAAGAACCACAACCGCAGGTTGATGTCACATTCGGATTGCGTATCACAAACTGCGAACCTTGCAGGCCTTCTTTGTAGTCAATCTCCGCGCCGACCAGATATTGATAACTCATCGGGTCAACCAAAACCGTCACGCCCGTCTTTTCCAGCGCAAAATCGTCTTCGGCGCGCTCTTCGTCAAATGTAAATCCATATTGGAAGCCCGAACAACCTCCGCCGGATATGAAAACCCGCAACATCAACGCCGGGTTTTGTTCCTCCTCTATCAGCTCGCGCACCTTGCGCGCGGCGTTGTCCGTGAAAACAATGCCCGTCGCCGTATCGGTGGCGGGCTCGGCTAATGTCGCGGCGGCAGTTTCTGCTGGCATAACAATATCCCCTTAGGTTGTCAAAACTCCAAAACCAAAACAAGCGTATATTACCACTAATTCACCAAATTTCAATGCCAAACCCCAAATCTCCAAACAATCCTACCCCACAACCGCCGATAATGATGACATCTGACGGCGGACTTCCAACACCGCTCCGGTAAAGCGCCGGAGCTCTTCGGCGCTCGTCTCCACACCCATCGACACCCGAATCGCCGTCCGAGCCTCTTCCTGAGACACCCCCATCGCCAATAATACGTGACTCGGCTCGTCTTTCATGCTCGAGCATGCCGCTCCGCTGGCGACTGAAAAACCCGCCTGGTCCAACATCACCACCATGCTTTCGCCGTCCAGTTTCGGGAATCCAAACAGGGATGTGTTCGATAAACGAGGTGATTCAGCGCCGAAAATCTGCGCTCCTGCTCCGATTAACGACTGTTCCATTTCATCCCGCAACATCTTTTGGCGCTCGGTGTCCGCCAGAGATTCAGATGCCAACTCACATGCCGCGCCCATGCCGACAATCCCCGCGACATTTTCCGTTGATGAACGGCGTCCGTTTTCGTGTCCGCCGCCGTCCAACAACGGAGCCCAGTCAACTTCGCGGCGGACTATTAATGCGGCGACTCCTTTCGGTCCTCGGGCTTTGTGGGCGGAGAGAGTCATGGCATCGGCTCCCCATTCGGCAAAGTTGAGAGGCGTTTTACCCAATGCCTGAGCGGCGTCTGTGTGCATGAGTGCGCCGGCGTCTTTGACAAGTCGGACAATTGCGGGAATGTCCTGTAAAACGCCGGTTTCATTGTTGGCTCGCATGACCGACACCAAAGCGCAATCACCTCCGCCGAGTGTCTGTGTTAGGTCATCCAAGTCCAAGATGCCGTTTTCGTCGACTGAGAGAGGCGTAAAGGTCATGCCTCCCCGTGCGACAGTTCTGGCGGCGCATAAGACACATGGATGTTCGGTTCCGGCGGAGGCGACAATGCCGCGCATGGACATCAGGGCGGCGCCTTTTATGAAAGTGTTGTTGCTTTCGGTGCCGGAGGACGTAAAGACGACTTCGGCAGGATGAGCGCCGGCGGCGGCGGCGACTTTTTCTCGGGCGTCGTCAAGAGCGGCGCGCGCGCGTCTTCCATATCCGTGACGGCTCGAGGCGTTGCCGAACTCATCACGCAAATAGGGGAGCATCGCCTCCAACACTTTCGGGTGGAGAGGCGTGGTGGCATTGTAATCCAAATAAACAGGAGG
>JAWONR010000154.1:0-2712 GCA_033865115.1 Candidatus Persebacter sydneyensis
ATGCCAATGACTAAAATCAACATATAAGGCGCGAGTTCTTCATACTGCTCCGCGCCAAAGAGTGCCTGAAATATTGCAAGAGCAACAATAGCAACCATAAAAGATGAAAATGACAATTGAATATCGGCGATTCTCATCAATGCGGCATCAACACGTCCTCCGGCATATCCCGCGGTGAGTCCAATTGCAACTCCCAACACGGCTTGTAATAAAACGGCAAAAATCCCAATACTAACTGACACACGCAAACCATACAATATGGCGGAAAACAAATCACGTCCCTGGGCATCAGTGCCAAAGACGAATCTTTCATCGCCCTCTTCTTCCCACGCGGGAGGCGTTTCCGAATCCAACAAATCAATTTCCAGCGGATTATTGGTGTTATAAGGCGCGACAAAGTCGGCAAGGACTCCGGAAAGTGCAAAGAGTGCGAATATAAACAAAGCGGCTTGTGCGGAGCGGTTGTTAAGAAACCGCCGCCGAAGTCCGGCATATAAGGAATGACTCATGCGGTTTGGGCTCCCAGTCTGACGGCGGGATTCACCAGTGTATAGATAAAATCAACAATGGTATTAACCGCGACAAAGATAAACCCAACAACAATTAAATAAGCGACAATTAACGGCGTATCCGCGCGATTAATCGCCTCCAAAAACAAAAACCCCATCCCCGGCCATTGAAAAACCGACTCAGTTAAAATAGTATAAGCAAGCAGAGTTCCAATCTGCACGCCGCCAACAGTGATAACCGGCAAAAGTGTATTCTTTAACGCATGCACAAAATAAACCCGCATGGCAGAGACGCCTTTCGCTCTTGCAAACCGGACATAATCAGTTGCGAGAGATTCCATCATTTCGGCTCGAATAAGTCGAATAAACAAAGACAACATAATGGAAGACAACGCCAAAGAGGGCAAAAGCAAGTGAGTGAGTCCGGATAGAGATGCAAAGTTACTCTCCCATAAGAATCCAAACAAAGGCGCAATATCCTCCCCTCTTCCAAACGCAGGGAGCCAGTTAAGTTGAACGGCGAAAATATAAATCAAAACAATCGCAGTTAGAAAGACGGGAACAGAGATACCGGCAATGGAGAAAAACATAATCCCTTTTGCGAGTGTGGAGTTTGGTCTTATAGCACAATAGACGCCGGCGGGCACGGAGATTAAAATAATCAGCAGTGATGCGGCAAAGACAAGTTCCATAGTCGCGGGAAACTTTTCAAGAATGACATCAAGCGCGGGACGTTTAAAGAAATAAGAATCACCAAAGTCCCCTTGCACGGCATTTTTAAGAAACCTCCAATATTGAGTCAAAAACGGGTCCCGCAGACCCATTTCCACGCGCAGTTCTTCGCGTTGTTCTTCAGAGACGGACTCACCAACAAGTTCTCTCAGCGGGTCACCGAGTTCATCGCGGACGGCAAAGGCGAGGATACTGATGACAAGCATAACAATGGCGCCTTGCCAGAGACGGCGCAAAAGAAAGAGTGACAGTTGCATATAGGGTTGATTATATGCGGTTCCGCCCTGTTATCGTGTAAAATGGGAGAATTATGGACTTCGCATTAACCCCAGAACAGTCACTTTTAGTGGACACCGTCCGCGATTTTGTGGAAAAGGAGATATACCCGTTGGAAGACGAGGTAGAAAAGTCCGGCGCGGTATCCCCGGAGGTCGCCGAGATGTTAAAGCAGAAGTGCAAAGACATCGGATTTTACGCGGCAAACATGCCGGAGGAAGTCGGCGGCGGCGGTTTATCATCATTGGATTTTGCGTTGTTGGAGAGGGAGTTAGGACGAGGCTCGATGGGATTAACGGTCTTCTTTGGC
Organism: Candidatus Persebacter sydneyensis; assembly: GCA_033865115.1. Classification (GTDB taxonomy): domain Bacteria; phylum Pseudomonadota; class Gammaproteobacteria; order Tethybacterales; family Persebacteraceae; genus Persebacter; species Persebacter sydneyensis. The sequence continues at coordinate 1,828 of JAWONR010000154.1, forward strand.
AGACCTTCGAACATTTTGATGGCGTGCAGAGATGAACAACGCGAGAAGTATTTATTACCGGCGGTACGAGGAGACAAAATAGACGCCTTGGCGATGACGGAACCTTCAGCGGGTTCTGATGTTCGCGGAATGCGATGTGCGGCGGTTGAGAAAGATGGAGATTGGGTTATAAACGGTCAAAAACATTTCATCTCTCATGGAGATGTGGCGGATTTTTTCATTGTTTTCACGGCGAGCGGAGAGGAACAAACATCACGCGGAACTCGCAAAAAGATAACCTGTTTTTTAGTGGACAAAGACACTCCCGGATTTTCAGTACGCGGAGGTTATTCATCAGTTTCGCACAAGGGTTATCACAATGTAATTTTAAACTTTGATGATTGTCGTTTGCCAAAAGAGAACATATTGGGCGAGCCACATTTGGGTTTTGACGTGGCGAATGAGTGGTTATACGCAACTCGCATAACAGTGGCGGCAATGTGTGTAGGCCGGGCAAGACGAGTGTTTGATTACGCGCGGAGTTATGCGGCGGAGCGAGAGCAGTTTGGACAGCCGATTGGCAAGTTTCAGGGAGTCGGCTTTAAGTTGGCGGACATGTTGACATCCATAGATGCGGCGGATTTTTTGACATTACATGCGGCTTGGCGTTTGGACAAAGGCATTCCGGCGAATCGTGAAGTTGCCTCGGCGAAGTTGTATGCTTCGGAGATGTTATCGCGGGTGACTGATGAGGCGATTCAGATATACGGCGGGATGGGATTGATGGATGATTTGCCGTTGGCGAGGTTTTGGCGTGATGCTCGGGTGGAGAGAATCTGGGATGGAACTTCCGAGATACAGAGACACATCATCAGTCGGGAGTTATTGAGACCATTGGGAGCATGA
>JAWONR010000155.1:0-2737 GCA_033865115.1 Candidatus Persebacter sydneyensis
CCGGTGGCGGTTTTGGGCAGTTCACCGAAGACAAAGTGACGCGGACGCATAAACCCCGGCAGGTTTTCGCGGCAAAACTCAGTCATAATCTTTTCATCAACTTGTTGTCCGGGGGCAAGTTCAACAAACGCGCATGGAGTTTCACCCCATTTGTCGTCGGGTTTTGCGACAACGGCGGTTGCGGCGACGGCGGGATGTTTATTAATGGCGTTTTCCACGGCGATGGAGGAGATATTTTCGCCGCCGGAGATAATAATATCTTTAAGCCGGTCTTTAATTTGCAGATAGTCGTCGTCGTGCTGAACGGCGAGGTCTCCGGTATGAAACCATCCGTCAGCGAAGGCTTTTTTAGTGGCGTCCGGGTTTTTGAGATAGCCGCTCATGACGGTATTCCCTCGCATGACGATTTCGCCCATGGTTTTTCCGTCAGCGGGGGCGAGTTTTCCTTCAATCATAACTGCCCAGTCTTCCAAAATCGGATATCCAACACCTTGTCGAATCATTTTTTCGGCTCGTTCATCGGACGGCAGAGAATCCCACAAATCGCTTTTCCAGGCACACATGGTGGTATGTCCGTAGGTTTCGGTGAGTCCATAAACATGCATGACTTCAAATCCCATGGCTTCGGCGGCTTGGAGAGTGGAAGGCGGTGGAGGTGCGGCGGCGGTGACCAGTTTCACCTTATGCGGGAGTTTTTTCCCGTTTGCCGCGGCAATAACGGTGCTCAGCACAATTGGCGCGCCGCCCATATAATCGACCCGGTGTTCAGAGATAAGTCTCAAAATATCGTTTCCGTCAATTTTGCGAATACAAACGACCTCGCCTGCCAAAAGAGCCTGTGTCCAGGGATAGCACCAGCCGTTACAATGAAACATTGGGACGGTATATAACAAAACGCCGTGAGTTTTCATTTCCCATCCGACAGCGGTTCCGGACGCCATTAAATACGCGCCTCGGTGATGATAGACCACGCCTTTCGGGTTTCCGGTGGTGCCGGAGGTGTAGTTAAGGGTGATGGGTTGCCATTCATCGTCAGGCATAAGAAAGAGTTCTTCGCCTTTTGCGCGCTTGATAAATTCTTCATAATCGCATTCACCGACTTTTTCGCCGCCGTCAAAGGAGTCGTCAGTAATATCGACGAGCATGGGCGGGTTTTTCATTTCAGAGACGGCTTCTTTTGTTTTCGCGGCGAATTCACCGTCAACAAATATCATTTTCGTTTCACTGTGTTCAAAGATATAACGCAAAGTCGGCATATCCAGTCGGACATTAATGGCGTTCAGCACGGCGCCGGCCATGGGGACGGCAAAATGAGCTTCAAAGATTTCCGGCGTATTAACGGCGAGAATGGAAACAACATCGCCCTTCCCGATGTCATTTTTTCTCAACGCGGCGGCAAATTGCATGCATCGTTTATGCACTTCCTGCCATGTTCTTTTTTTGCCGTTATAAATGGTGGCGGTACGATGCGGATAAACACGCGCGGCGCGAATCAGAAAGCTGAGCGGCGACAGCGGCACATAGTTGGCGTCATTTTTTTCCAATCCTTCGAGGTTCATGATGTCACTCCTTTTTTTGCGGTGAGTTGGATGTTTTGCGTTAAGTTAGAAGATGGATGATTTATTCGCTGCTCCAGGACACTTTTGCGTATTCGGCACTTTGTCCGGAAAAGTCCCACACTCTTCCAAAGGCTCGCACGCGACTTTTTTCACCGATGGCGACAACGACATCGGGCGCGACCCAGTATTGAGAGTTACTAATGACGACATCTTCGCCGTCTCTTTCCCCGGGAATACAGCTAATGGCGCAGTCGGCGATTTTACGGTTTCCGTCAGTGGCGGTCATCCGCCATCCTTTTTCATTGTTGGCAAAGTCCAGGTCGGCGCGCTCAACACCGAGCACATTGGAGACCAGCAGAGACAGGATACCGAGAGAGCCGCCGGCTTTTCCGGTAAAGATTTTAGTGAGTGCGTCAAACGCATCATCGTCGGCTTTGCGGTCAACATAAAGCGCGACAGTCCACCCGCCCTCGCCCATGCGTCCCGGGACATCCAACAAAATCCCCATTTGGAGTCCGTCGAGTGATTTATCACCGGCTTGACCTTTTTCAATACGAACTCCCCACCATGAATGGCAATACCCTTGTGACGGGCTTGCTTTTCCGAGCGAGACCACACATGGGCAAAACAGGTCACAGTTACAGCTCAACATAACATCGCCTTCAATATTCCATTTCATTGTTCTTCTCCTTTTATGACATTGATGATAAAAACGGCAGTACAGCCAAAAACAGGAGTCCGCCGCCAATGGCTTTTGCGGTTATTGTTATTGGCAAAATCTTTTCAGCGACGGCGACAAGTGCGAGAGCGGCAATCCATCGCAGGTCCATGACACCCCCGGCAAACAGCAGGAGCATCAGCGCCCAGCAGCATCCGACACAATAGAGACCGTTATGCGCGCCGGTGCGGACTGCTCCGGCAACACCGCTTTTCCAGTGTAGGATAAGAAAGAGTGCGGGAGGTCGACATCCTCTCAGGCAGGCATGCTTTAGCGGTGTCAATTGATAGATTCCGGCGGCGGCAAAGAGTGCGGCTCGGACATGAGGGTCGGCAAGCAGCATATTATCGGAGAGCATTCCACTATCGGCGGCGATTTTATGGAGAGCGGCGGCGATGAGAGAAAACCCGAGCCAAGGCAGAGCATAACCGGCGGCGGCGGCGGCGGTTGTAATTGTTTG
>JAWONR010000156.1:0-2703 GCA_033865115.1 Candidatus Persebacter sydneyensis
TAAAATTACAGTCATGGCACACACTCCCAAAATAGGCGCAAGACAGACCCCGAAAATGCCGTATAACTATGATGCGGCTCTCAACATGCACATGTTGGGACCGGGCGAACCCGCGCTCTCTGAATGGCGCGCTCTCGGCTTGGAGCTCCCGGACATGGACGCCGTCCGACAATATCGCCTGCAACGTGTGCGTGATGAGCTCAAAAAACGAGACATCGCCGCCGCCGTTTTATTCGACCCTCTCAATATCCGATACGCCACCGACTCCACCAACATGCAACTGTGGATATCGCACAACGCCGCGCGATATTGTTTTGTCGCCGCCGAAGGTCCGGTCATCGTCTTTGACTATCATCAGTGCGAACACCTCTCCGCTCACAACCCTCTGATTGATGAAGTCCGTCCCGCGCAGTCATGGTTTTACTTCTCCGCCGGCGCCGGTTTGGAAAGAAAATCCGAAAGATGGGCGAAAGAAATCATCGAACTCCTCAAACAAGCCGGAGGCTCACGACTCGCCGTCGACAAACTCAATCCCGAAGGCGCTCACTTCCTGCAAAAAGCCGGCATCCAACTCGCAAACGGCGAAGAACTCATGGAATGCGCGAGAATGGTTAAATGTCATGATGAAATACGAGCCATGAAATGCGCCATCGCCGCTTGTGACTCCGCCATCGGCACCATGCTTAAACACACTCGTCCCGGAGAAACCGAAAACCGTCTCTGGTCTTATCTTCACGCCGAAAACATCGCGCGCGGAGGCGAATGGATAGAAACTCGCATACTCTCCGCCGGACCGAGAACAAATCCATGGTTTCAAGAGTCATCTTCGCGCCCCGTCGGCGAAGGCGAATTACTCGCATTCGACACCGACCTCATCGGCGCATTCGGGATGTGCGTGGACATCTCACGGACGTGGCTTGTCGGCAAGTCCAAACCTTCACCGGCGCAACAGGACGTCTACCAACGGGCGATTGAACAAGTCCGACACAACGCATCACTATTACGCCCTGGAATGTCATGGAGGGAGTTGTCACAACAAGCACTTTCATATTCGCCGGACACTTATCGACATTATTCTTCGATTGTCCATGGCATCGGTTTATGCGACGAATATCCCTCTGTTCCGTTTTTGCATCAGTGGGATGATGACGCGCCTCTTGAAGACGGCATAGTCTCGGGCATGACATTATGCGCGGAGAGTTATGTCGGAAGGCGAGACGGCGGCGAAGGTGCAAAATACGAAGAGCAGTATTTAATCACCGACACCGGCGCGGAGTTGTTGTCTCACTACCCCGCAGAGTTGGTCATACAATGACCGCCTCCGCTCAAAGCGCCTCATCCAAAATGAAAGTCCGCGAAGCCGTCACCTCAGACGCCGTTGCGTGTACGGAGATCTTCGCGCATTATGTTAAAAACACACTCGCGAATTTATACGAAGACCCTCCAACTCCTAATTACTTAGGCGACATCATTGCAAAACCGGGAGCCCCCTTTTACGTTGTAGAAAAAGACGGCGAAGTTTTCGGTTATGCCTACGCGGACATCATGCGTTCGCGTTGTGGTTATCGGCGTGCGATGGAGACGAGTGTCTACATCAGTCACACCAAGACGGGCGGCGGCGGAGGCGTATTATTAATGCAGACACTTTTAGAGACCCTAAGACAGGCGGAGATGTTGGCTGCGGTTGCGTTTATCACTCTTCCGAATCCTCCGAGCATCCGCCTTCATGAAAATTTGGGTTTTATCCGCGCGGGCGTGATGCCGGGAGTGGGTTGGAAGTTTGACCAATCCCACGACGTGGGTATCTGGGTTAAAAATCCGGTATAGTTTTGTGCCGACAATCGGTACGGACATAGAAGAAGCCGCGAGTCGTTTACGCGCGGGACGTTTATCGGCATTTGCGACCGAGACGGTTTACGGACTCGGCGCGAAGGCGGATGACAAAACGGCGATGTCTCAGTTATACGCATTAAAAAAACGCCCATTAGGACATCCGTGCATCATTCATCTCAGTGATTTTTCCGAAGCCGAAAAGTGGGCTCACATTCCACCACCGGCAAGACAGTTGGCGGAGGCATTCATGCCGGGCGCATTAACACTACTCCTGCCCTCACGAACAAACGGCACAATTGCATTACGAGTCCCCGGACACAAACAGGCAAGGGAGTTATTGTCTCGCGCAGGAGTTGGGATAGCTGCTCCTTCAGCGAATTGTTTTGGAGGCATCAGTCCGACCCTCGCGGCGCATGTCATGTCGGAGTTTCCGGACATTGAAGACTTGTACATATTGGACGGCGGACAGTGCGAGTTCGGAGTTGAATCAACCATCGCGGCGTGTTTGGACGGGCGTTTGTCGATATTGCGTCCGGGAGCAATATTATCATCGGACATAGCAAGCGCGGCGGGAATGGAGTTATCACCTCCGCCGCAGGTCGCCTCTCCGGGCAACTTACGGACACACTATTCTCCGAAAACGAAGTTGTTATTAACATCCGCCGAAGAAGTCCTAAACACAAACAAAAACGCGGCGGTGTTGTCGCGTCACTGTCCTCGGTCACTGCCCGCCGAACATTGGCGACAAATGCCGGAGTCGCCGCAACAATGCGCGCGTTGTTTATATGCTTTTTTGCGAGAGTTGGACGCGATTCAAGCTTCGGTGATTATTGTGGAGACCCCACCAGACACTCCCGAATGGAGTGCCGT
>JAWONR010000157.1:0-2698 GCA_033865115.1 Candidatus Persebacter sydneyensis
CGAATTTGGGCGTATAATGCCAAACGCCAGAGTCGGCATACAAAACCCCGAGGAGAGAAACAGATGGCATCCGTAAAACATCGTTACTTGCGCGAATCAACATACTCGCGGACACGCAAGGGAGTGGAGTCGGCATCGACTCTGATACCTTCGGCGTATTACGACTCCGAGTTCTTTGACCTGGAGCAGCAACAGGTATTCTCACGCAATTGGGTTGTTGCGGCTCCTGCCTCCCGAGTCTCAAACCCGGGCGACATGCTAACAGTAGAAGTCGCCGGACGTTCATTAATAGTTCTCCGAGACGAAGACGGCGAGTTACGCGCCTTCTACAACGCATGTCGTCACCGAGGCGCGCGTCTCTGTGACGAATCCCGCCGGGGACAAAAGCGGATAGTATGTCCCTACCATGGCTGGGGTTACAACTTACGCGGAGAATGCATCGGCACGCCTCTTTTCGACACCGGTGCAAACCGTCGTCAAATACAAATGCATGACATGTCTCATCTGAAGTCATTCAACAAAAAGGATTTCGGACTCATGCCGGCTCGCGCTGAACAATGGGGGATGTTGGTTTTTGTATGTTTGGACGACACCGCACCTCCATTGTCGGAGGTGTTGGGCGACCTGCCGGAGCGGTTAATCAATTACCGCATGGATGAATGGAGGGAGATTGGCTCACGAGACTACGAGATTCGGAGTAATTGGAAGCTTCTTTTTGAAAACGCGGTGGAGTACTATCATTTGCCGTGGGTGCATCCTCGTTTGGCAAAGACATCGCGAGTCGCGGACCATCATCGCTGGCAGGGGACGGGAATGTATTGCGGGATATGCACGTCACCGGTGACGGCGACGGATGATTCAGGATGGTTGTCGATGAAGAACATCGCAGGTTTGACGTCGGCGGAGCAGATCAGCGGTTATTTTTTTGGTTTATTTCCGAATGTCATCATATTCATCATGCCGAGTCATGCCTTTGTCATCAGCGCGAGACCGGTTAACGCCGGGTTTACAATTGAAAACGCATGGTTGTTGGCTCATCCGGAATGCACGAGCGACATGGATGAAGCTTCGGTGAAGGATGTTTTGGAGTTTTGGCACGAAGTTAACATGGAGGACGTCGGCATTTGCGAGCGCGTTCAACGGGGCATTTCACAAACGCCCTATCCGGGAGGTCGCATGTGTTATCACTTTGAAGAGCCGGTTCACCGGTTCCAAAACATGATTATTGACGCGATGGTCGGCAAGCGCCGAGTGCCAAAAGGCGACAAAACACAAGTCGCCGCATAAAACGAAAGACGACTCATCAAATCGAAAGACCTATCTTGAAAACGAAAGACAAGTCCTGCGAATGCGGGAGTTGTCACAAACCCAACAAAACAGGCGCAAAGTGGCGCCGGAGAGGAGGAAGTATGACTGAACACATTGAAAACAGACTTTTTATAGACAACAAATGGGTGTCATCTTCGGAAAAATTGTCGTCGGTTAATCCGGCTGATGAATCCGTCGTCGGCGAAGTCTGTTGCGCCGGAAAAGATGAAGTTGACGCCGCGGTCTCTGCTGCCCGTCGTGCGCTTAATGGAGAATGGCGAAAAACAAAACCGTGGGAAAGAGGACGCGCGTTAATGAAGATTGCGGAGCTCATTAAAGAGAGGGAGAATGTTTTGGCAAAGATGGAAATGAATGAAACCGGCAAACCCGCGAAGGCGGCTTTGGGAGCGGTGCGCGCGGCGGCAAGGTATTTCGAGTTTTACGCCGGAGTTGCGGACAAAATTCAGGGAACGACAGTTCCCATCGGCGAAGATTATGTTGACTTCACTCTGCGCGAACCTTTGGGAGTTACTGCGCACATTTTGCCTTGGAATGTTCCGTTGAACATGTTGGCGAGAGGTGTTGCTCCGGCTTTGGCGGCGGGATGCACGGCGGTTGTTAAACCGGCGGAGCAGACGCCTCATGGCGCTTTACAATTGGCGGAGATATTTGTTGAAGCCGGATTGCCGGCGGGGACGGTTAATATTATTAACGGACTTGGAGAGACGACAGGAGGTTTTTTGTCATCGCATCCGGACATTGACGGACTGACATTCACGGGTTCGGTGTCGACGGGAGTGGCGGTGATGCGAGCCTGCGCGGAACATATTAAGCCGGTGGTGTTGGAGCTCGGAGGGAAGTCTCCGATAGTGGTCTTTTCGGACGCGTCACCGGATGTTGTTGCGAAAGAAGCCTGTAAGGGAATCTATTCGAACACGGGTCAATATTGCGATGCGGGCTCGCGACTGTTGTTGGATGCGAAGATTCATGACGCGGTGATGGATGAATTAGTCACGCGGAGCGGGAAGATAAAAGTCGGCATGCCCTCTGAAGACCCGGACATGGGTCCGTTAATTTCGGCGGAACAACATTCTCGGGTGATGGATTACATCCAGCGAGGTAAAAAAGGAGGAGCGGTGTTGGCGCTGGGAGGAGAACGTCCGGCAGACTTGTCGAAGGGATATTTTGTCCAACCGACCGTCTTTGACCAAGTCGCGCCGCAGGCGGACATCGCGAGAGAAGAGATATTCGGTCCGGTGTTGGCGGTCTCTGCGTTTGATGATGAGGAGGAAGCTCTGAATGTGGCAAACGGCACTGATTTCGGGCTCGCGGCGGGGGTTTTTACAAGGGATATGAGCCGAGCAATGAGAATGGCGAAACGTTTGGAGGC
>JAWONR010000158.1:0-2557 GCA_033865115.1 Candidatus Persebacter sydneyensis
TTCCGATTAGTTGAAGTCGTCTTTCTTAACCGCGACTCGTTTGGCGTCTTCTTTTGACAGAATGCCCTGTTCGACGAGTCCTCTCATGCATTGGTCGAGTGTCTGCATGCCCATGGCTTGTCCGGTTTGTATGGCGGAATACATTTGCGGGACTTTATTTTCACGGATGAGGTTCCGGATAGGCGGAGTTGCGAGCATAATTTCATGAGCGGCAACCCGTCCGCCGCCGATTTTTTTGAGCAGTGTTTGCGATATTACGGCGCGCAAGCTTTCGGAGAGCATTGCTCGAATCATATCTTGTTCGCCTGCGGGAAACACATCAATAACCCGGTCAACGGTCTTAGCGGCGGAGCTGGTATGAAGCGTCCCAAAGACCAAGTGTCCGGTTTCCGCCGCGGTGAGCGCCAAACCGATGGTTTCGGGGTCACGCATCTCACCGACGAGGATGATATCGGGGTCTTCACGAAGTGCGGCGCGCAGTGATGAGGCGAAGCTTTTGGTATGTTGTCCGACTTCGCGCTGATTAATCAGCGATAGTTGGGGTTGATGGACAAATTCCACCGGGTCTTCAACGGTCAAGATATGCTCTTTACGGGTGATATTGACTTCGTTGATAATGGCGGCGAGCGTGGTGGATTTACCCGAGCCGGTGGGACCGGTAACCAGGACAATTCCGCGCGGTTGTTGGGAGATGACCTTAAAACTGGAAGGTGCTTTCAGTTCTTCCAAACTAAGGATTTTAGTTGGAATGGTACGACAGACGATGCCGGGACCTCGAGTTTGCTGAAACAGGTTGACACGAAATCGTGCTTTGGTGTGTTGGAAGCCCATATCAAAGTCGCCGAGTTCCAGAAACGTTTGATATTGTTCTTCATTGGCGAGTTCTTTGATCATTTTATGGACATCTTCGCCGGTGAGTTCGGGAGCTTCGAGTCGTTGTATATCGCCGCTCATCCTCACCATGGGCGGGAGTCCGCTTGATATATGCAAGTCGGAGACATCATTATCCGCGGTAAAGTCCAGTAATTCAATAATACTTGGTTTATCAGCCATTTTTTCATCCTTTCATTTTTGCCTTTAGCAATCAGTGGGATTATAATACAAAGTTGCAAGAACATGTCCTCAATCGCCGAAAACATTGCAATTTTACGGAAGAAAGTCGCCTCTGCGTGCATTTCAGCGGGTCGTGGTGAGGGCTCGGTGCGGTTAATAGCGGTCAGCAAGACCTTTCCGGCGGCTCGGATTCAGATGGCGGCGGCGGCGGGAGAGACGGATTTTGGGGAGAATTACCTACGCGAGGCGGAGTCAAAGGTGTCGGCGTTATCGGATTTACGGTTAAATTGGCATTTTATAGGTCATTTACAGTCAAATAAGGCGCGGTTGGCGGCTCGGATTTTTGATTGGATTCACACGGTTGACGGGATTCCATTGGCACGTCGCTTATCGGCGGCGAGAGTTGGAATGTCGCCTTTAAACATATGTTTACAGGTAAACATTGACGGAGAGTTATCAAAGTCAGGCGTTGCTCCGGAGGATGTTTCAACATTGGCGGAGGAAGTGTCACAACTGCCGAATTTGAAGATTCGGGGATTAATGACGATTCCGAGTCAGTCCCACACGGACAAGCGGGCACCCTACCATGAGTTATCGGCATTACAGGCGAAAATCGCCCTACCGCTGGACACATTATCAATGGGCATGAGTGATGATTATGAAGAGGCGATAGCGGAGGGAGCAACGCACATTCGCATAGGACGGGCTATTTTTGGAGAGCGAACATGAACAAAATCGGCAAAATTGCAATCATAGGCGGCGGACACATGGCGACGGCATTAATTGCGGGTTGGAGCGCGAAATCCCGGCGTCTCATATCCAAGATAACGGTTGCGGAGAGAAACGCATCAAAGCGTCGTCATTTATCCGGGAGTTACGGTATAAAAGTGGTCTCATCGCAGGCGGAGCTTCCGCCGGATGCGGAGTTTGTACTTTTAGCGGTGAAGCCGGCGGACATCCCGGCGGTTTGCGGAGTCATCACTCAGAAAAAGGCGACAATCATAAGTGTGGCGGCGGGAGTTTCAGTACGGGCGATTGCGAGTGGGATGTCATTTAAGCCTTATCAGATTATTCGAGTTATGCCCAACACGCCGTTTGCCTTGGGCGCGGGCATGTCGGTTTGTTACGGGTCACCGGTTAAGGCGGCGGTGAAGTCACAAGTTACGGAATTATTGGAATACGGCGGGAGTGTTTTGTGGGCTCAAAAAGAGTCGATGTTGGAGGCGGTGACGGCGGTATCGGGAAGCGGTCCCGCCTACCTATATTATTTTGCCGAGGCGATGGAAAAATCAGCTTGCGAGATGGGTTTTACATCTTCGGCGGCGCGTCGTTTGGTGGTTCAGACAATTTTTGGCGGCGGAGAGATGCTTATAAAAAGCGGCAAGTCGGCGGAGTCATTAAGAGAAGCGGTGTCGGTTCCGGGCGGCACAACCGAGCGCGCGATTTCGGTGATGAAACATCGGAAGTTATCGGCGATTGTTTCCGAGGCGATGCGGGCATGTCA
>JAWONR010000159.1:0-2467 GCA_033865115.1 Candidatus Persebacter sydneyensis
ATGTCGGAGAGGCGTTTCATTTCCTCTCTTAAATCGCCTTCGGCGCGGACTTTTACAAGCATAATCTCGCGTTCCAAGTGTCGTTCATCGGTAATGTCTATGACCTTAAACACTTCTATCAGTTTGTTCACCTGTTTGGTGATTTGTTCAATAGTGTCATTGTTGCCATAAGTCACAATAGTCATGCGCGACAGTGTCCGGTCTTCGGTCGGAGCCACTGTCAGCGATTCAATATTATACCCCCGAGCCGAAAACAGTCCCGAAGCGCGTGCCAAAGCACCCGGCTCGTTTTCTATCAGAATCGACAAAATCCGGCGCATTATAAGTCCTCCGCCAACACCATTTCCGACAATCCTTTGCCGGCGGCGACCATTGGAAAGACGTTTTCCGACTGGTCGGTGATGATGTCCAAAAACACAGTTTCATTTTTACGAGCAAACGCCTTCTTCAACGCCGGAACAACATCCTGCGGGCGTTCCACTTTCATCCCGACATGTCCGTAACTTTCCGCGAGTTTGACGAAATCGGGCAGGGCGTCCATATAGGATTCCGAATGACGGTTGCCGTGAAAGAACTCCTGCCATTGTCGCACCATTCCCATATATCGGTTGTTGAGATTGATGATTTTAACCGGAAGCCGATACTGTTTGCATGTTGAGAGTTCCTGCAGGCACATAATAATGCTTGCCTCACCGGTCACACAGGCGACAGTTGCTTTGGGATGCGCAATTTGAACGCCGAGAGCCGCCGGCAGACCAAAGCCCATTGTGCCGAGTCCGCCGGAGTTAATCCAGCGACGAGGCTTTTTAAACTTGTAATATTGCGCCGCCCACATTTGGTGTTGTCCGACATCCGAAGTCACATAAGCATCCCCGCGAGTCACTTCATAAAGCGCCTCGATAACTTGTTGAGGTTTGATGACACCCGCGCGAGTCTTATAGTTCAGACATTTTTTAGCGCGCCATTTTTCAATCTCCTCCCACCAAGAATCCAGCGCGGACTTCTCCGGAAGATACTTTGGAATCTTGGCATTAATATCCTTAAGCACATTGGCAACATCACCAACAATCGGAACATCCACGCGGACGCGTTTAGAGATGGAGGACGGGTCGATATCAATATGAATGATGCGTCTTTTTTCCTGCGCGAAGTGTTCCGGGTCACCGATAACGCGGTCGTCAAATCTTGCGCCGATGGCGACGAGCACATCACAGTATTGCATTGCCATATTGGTTTCATAAGTTCCGTGCATTCCGGGCATTCCGAGAAATTGGTTGTCATCAGCCGGATAAGCCCCGAGTCCCATAAGCGTATTAGTCACCGGACATCGGAGCTTCTTAACAAGTTTAACGAGTTCAGGCGCGGCATTCCCCAGCACGACGCCACCGCCGGAGTACACCATCAGTTTCTTTGCATTCTTAATCAGTTGCAGAGCTCGTTTAATCTGTCCAACATGTCCGTGCATTACCGGATTATAAGACCGCATCACCGGAGGCGTTTTAGCCTTAGGCGGCGCATAATCGGTTTTTTGAGCGGTAATATCTTTGGGAATATCAACAAGAACGGGACCCGGTCTTCCGGTCATAGCGATATGAAATGCGCGTCTTATAGAGTCGGCGATATTCTCGACATTATTGACAAGCACATTATATTTGGTGCAAGAGCGAGTAATCCCAACAGTATCGGCTTCTTGAAAGGCATCTTGTCCGATGGCGTGAGACGGGACTTGCCCCGAGATAACAACCAGAGGAATGGAGTCCATATAAGCGGTAGCGATACCGGTAACGGCGTTAGTGACACCGGGACCGGAGGTAACAAGACAGACTCCCGCCTTGCCGGTGGCGCGGGAGTAGGCATCGGCGGCGTGCGCGGCGCCTTGTTCGTGCCGGACGAGAATATGTCGGATTTTATTTTGTTTAAAGATCTCATCGTAGATATGAAGCACGGCCCCGCCGGGGTAGCCGAAGATATGTTCGACACCGTGTTCTTGGAGAGTTCTCAATATAATTTGCGAGCCGGTCAGTTCCATAAAGTCAGTAAGTTTGTAAACAAAGCGAGATTATACCTCATTTTGTCAATTTCCGTATATTTTGCATTAAAAGGGGGTATTTTGGGAGTTATATTCCGGGTTATAATTCGGCATGCCCAGTCCTATTTCCGCGAGATTTTACCTGTTCTCATAGATGCCACGCGACAATCCATTAGCGGCGTTTATGGTGATGTTACTGGGCGGATTTTTGATGACGCTCATGGACACCTCGGCGAAGGTATTATCGGAGTCATCGGGGTTGGGACAGGTGACCTGGTCGCGCTTCGTCTTCCACACGATGTGGTTAACGCCGTTTGTCATATACTGGACACGCAAGCGAGGCGAGCGATTATTCTCCTCCCGCCGAGACATATTAGGCCACTTAATCCGGGGGATATTAATAGCATTATCGACGGCATTTTATTTTGCGGCGATACG
>JAWONR010000160.1:0-2401 GCA_033865115.1 Candidatus Persebacter sydneyensis
CCGTCCGCGTCATCCCTATACCAGAATCCTGCTGGACGCCGCGCCGAAAGTCGGTAAAACGCCTTCTGCCGCGAAACTCCCCGGAGAACCGCCTTCGCCGCTTAATATGCCCGCCGGATGTCCGTTTCATCCACGATGCCCGCACGCCAGCTCTCGATGTCAGACCGAGAATCCGCCTCTTCTTGCCGAGGGAGAGTACGCCATCGCCTGTCATGCCGTCTCTGAAGGGCGGATTTAGAACTCGGGTGGGGGAGTTACTGACTTCCGGGAGTTGCTGACTTCCGACTTCCGGGAGTTACTGACTGCCGAAGACTGTCGGTGGGGGGAATTACCGGCTCCGATAAGGGAAATTAGGACTCCCAAAAGGGGCGGCAGTCATTCCCGGCGGGCGGAATTGCTGATGACTCTGAGGAAAAAAATTTATTTTATTTTTTTGGTTAAAAAGCGCAATTTTTGATATAATAGCGTTTCGTTATGAATATCATTGAAACACTGGATAAGGAAGAACTCGCACGCCTCGACAAAAAGGTGCCCGCTTTCGCCGCCGGTGATACCGTTGCCGTCCGCACCCACGTTGTCGAAGGCACCACCAGACGAATCCAAACTTTTAGCGGCATGGTTATTGCCCGCCGCGGGCGTGGGCTCCACTCTTCTTTTATTATCCGCCGTATTTCCTCCGGGGAGGCCATGGAAAGAACATTTCAAACTTACTCGCCCCTAATTGAAAGCATGGAAGTCGTGCGACACGGGGATGTCCGACGCTCCAAACTTTATTACCTTCGCGAAAGAAGCGGGAAATCCGCCCGTATTCGCGAAAAACTTGGAAGTAAAAAACTCACGAAACCACAGTAAATAACATGTCATCACTTACACAGCGTTTTAATGAACTTGTTCAAGTATCGCGCGAATTGTCGGGTGACAAACCACTCCCCCTCTTATTTCAAGGCGTCATCGATATCGTATGTCGCTCCACCGGCGCCGATGGCGGGACTCTCTATATGTACGACAACAAGCATAATACGCTTAAAGCCGTCCTGCTGACCAACATCTCGCTGGAAATGCACAGTGTCGTTGAAGAATTTGACCCGCTTTCAGTCTCCGGCTTTATTGAAGTCCCGCTCGGCGAGGAAGACGGCGGACAATCCGCTAAAATTTCCGCCTCCGCGTTTCTGCAAAGACAGGTCATCGCCATTAAAGATGTCAGTGAAAATCAACAGTTTGACTTCGCCGGCGTGCGCGCCTTTGACAAACAAAACAACTATTCAACCGAAAGAATCATCGCCATCCCGCTGAACGCCAATAATACAATGGTCGGCGTGATGCAAATCATCAACCCCGCCAAAGAATGCCTGGAAACCGACTATTTGGAGTTTATGGAGATCCTGTCCGGACAAATCGCCATCGCGCTTAATAACGCCGTGCTGATTCGTGAAAGTGAAAACCTGCTCGGCGCGGTTGTCCAAATGATCGGCATGGCGATTGATGAAAAATCTCCGCATACCGCCGGTCACTGCTATCGTGTGACGGAACTCACCATGATGCTCGCAGACGCCACTGTTAAACAGACTGAAGGTCCCTTTGCCGGATTTGTCATGGATGAAGTCGAACGTGAGGAACTCCGCATGGCGGCTTTGCTGCACGATGTCGGGAAGGTCATCACGCCGAACCATATTTTGGAGAAGCGAACCAAACTTTACTCGCTGACCGACCGGATTGAAATGCTCAATGAGCGCGTTCACGCCTGGGCGACCAGCACTGAACTGGACTCGCTGAAAAAAGCCGTGAAAGACGCCGGACACGGACACCTGATTGATGAAGCCGTCAAAAACGCCAAAACACTGCCGCTGGATGACATTGAATTTTTGGACTCGGTCAACAAGGGACTGATTAATATGTCCGATGACACCGTGGAAAAACTGGAGGACATCTCTCACCGGACGATTAACCGGCTTAAAGACAAGACGAAAAAACGACCGGTGAAAGAGGACATAATTACCAAGCAGGATTTGGCGAATCTGAGGACTTTTCGCGGAACGCTAAACCCCGAAGAGCGAAAGATTATGGAAGACCATGTTAAAAGCAGCATTCGATTGTTGTCTTCGATTCCCTGGCCGTTTAAGTATTCAAAACTGGTGGAATACGCCGGACACCATCATGAAAAAATGGACGGCACCGGATATCCCAACAAGGTCCCCGGCAGGGAAATGTCCGTTCCCGCCCGTATGCTGGGCATCGCCGACAGATTTGAAGGCATGAGCGCGCCCGACCGCCCGTATAGAAGCCGTAAAATGACACTGGCGCAGGTGATGAAGATTATGGACAACATGAGCAAAGACGGCGAAATAGACCCCGATTTGTTTCATGTCTTCCGCGACAGCAAGATATATCTTGACTACGGACG
>JAWONR010000161.1:0-2410 GCA_033865115.1 Candidatus Persebacter sydneyensis
GAAACTCTTGCCAAAAAGTCATGCGGCAGTCTTGCCCAGTCGGCGGTCATGAAGTCACTTGTTGTAACGGCTCGAATCACCGCGGCGTTTTCGTAGGTACGGGAGTCACCCATCACACCGACCGACCGCACCGGCAACAAGACAACAAACGCCTGAGATGTTTTTTCATACCATCCGGCGTCTCTCATTTCGGACATTAGAATTGAATCGGCGCGGCGCGCGATTTCGACTCTTTCGGGCGTAACTTCGCCCAACACTCGCACGCCCAAACCCGGTCCGGGAAAAGGATGACGATTTACAGTTTCGGAGGGCAAACCGAGAGCTTCACCCAGTCTTTTGACTTCATCTTTAAACAATTCACGCAGGGGTTCGAGCAGTTTAAGATTCAGTCGTTCCGGGAGTCCTCCGACATTATGATGAGATTTAATGACTGCCTTACCGCCGCCGACGACTCCTGCGGACTCAACGACATCGGAATATATTGTTCCCTGCGCGAGCCATTTGGCGCCGGTATGTTTGGCGGCATAAGCTTCAAACTCGGTGATAAACTGCGCGCCGATGATTTTTCGTTTTTGTTCCGGGTCGTCAACTGATTTGAGCGCGTTAAAAAATCTATCGGCGGCGTCAATCACGGTAATATTCACGCCGAAGTGTTTGCCAAGTGCGTTTCGCACGGCATCGGCTTCGTTTTCCCTCAAAAGTCCGTTATCCACCATGACACAATGGAGTCGGTTTCCAATTGCCCGGTGAAGCAACGCGGTCAACACGGTGGAATCAACGCCGCCGGACAATGCCTGCAGGACTTCTTCGCCGTCGGTTTGTTGGACGATGTCTTCAGTTGCTCGTTCAATAAAATTCGGCATTGTCCATTCGCCTATGTCGCCGCATACTTCTTTAATGAAGTTGGACAATATTCTTACGCCGTTTTCGGTATGCGACACTTCCGGATGAAACTGGACGCCATACCAGGGATGAGTTTGATGTTGTATTGCGGCGACAACCGAGACGTTTTCATTTTCTTTTCCGCTTGACGCCGCCATCATATCAAACTCCGGCGGCGGCGTTAATATTCGGTCGCCGTGGCTCATCCACACGGTAAAACTTTTTGGGAGTCCGGTAAACAGTCCTTTTTCATTTGCATTAATGGTCGCGCCGCCATATTCACGTCCTCCACCCGCCATGACTTCGCCGCCGAAATGACGCGCCATTGCCTGCATGCCATAACAAACACCGAGCACGGGAATTGGTTTTTGTTTGGAGTCGAAACAATTCCAGACTTTTTCATCAATTGTCGGCGCATCCGGAGACAAAACCGACTGCGGCCCGCCGGACAGGATAATCCCGTCGGGAGACATTCTATCGATTATTGCGGCGGCGTTTTGATGGGGATGAAGTTCACAGTATGCTCCCAGTTCTCTTACTTTACGCGCAATTATTTGTGTAAATTGCGAGCCATAATCCAAAATCAGAAATCCGGGCATTGTTTACTCCGTGATTGTATTGTCGGAGTCAGAGGAAACATCCGCGTCATTATTTTCATTTTGGTTGTTTTCGATTTGTTGGTTGTCATTTTCGATTTGTTTGAGGAGTTCGTGACAGTTTTTCTTTTCGGCGGCATTTTTGATGTCATTGACATCTCTTGAGAAGTCATATTTAGGCTGTGATTCGCTCCCAAACAGACTTCCGAAGACTTGCAGCGGGAGAGTAAGAATCATTCCGCCGGTCATAAGAAGTCCTTCGCGAGTGACGGAGGGTTGATCTTCATCAGGTATTCTGGTGGCACTGACATATTCGGCGTCGAGCCAGTCACACCCGACTTCGGGGCTGTCGTAGGTAAGAACTTGCTGTTCAGCGCCGGCGGGAGCGGTTAGCATGAAAAAGCTTGCGAGGATGATTAAAAAAGTTCTCATGATTCGGCTCGGTAATTGGGGGCTTCCCTTGTAATTTGGACATCATGCACATGAGATTCCCGGACGGAGGCGGCGGAGACACGAATATATTTTGCTTTTTGCAGAGTATTAATATCCTGAGCGCCGACATATCCCATGGCGGAGCGAAGCCCACCGGCGAGTTGATACAGGACTTCGGCGACTTTCCCTTTATAGGGGACGCGACCTTCGACACCTTCAGGAACGAGTTTTTCGAGAGTTGTTTCGGGTTGTGCGTATCTTTCTCCGGAGCCTCTTCGCATAGCGGCGAGGGAGCCCATTCCACGGTATCTTTTATAGGCACGTCCTTGATAGAGTTCGATTTCACCGGGAGATTCATCAGTTCCGGCGAGCATACTTCCGACCATAACAGCATCCGCGCCGGCGGCAATGGCTTTTGCGACATCCCCGGAGTATCTTAGACCTCCATCAGCGATAATGGCGGCACGTTTTTTACCTCTTGATTTAGCGGCGGCGAGAAT
>JAWONR010000162.1:0-11206 GCA_033865115.1 Candidatus Persebacter sydneyensis
ACCTCACAGGCGTCTGCGTTGATGTTGGGAACAGTGTCGCCGGGGCATGACTGACAGGAGCCGTTGATTAACGCCTCACCGAATTGACATGTCGTGCAGCTGTTTTGTTTCGGACCGGGACTTTGTCCTTCGGGGCATGATTCGCATGAAACACCGTCTCTGGAAATTTGTCCGGACGGACATTCGGAACATGCGGACTGTCCGGCGGTGGAGGTTTCACCCGCCGGACATGGAATACATGAGTTGGTTTCGGCGTGATGAAAAGTCCCGCCGGGACATGCGGCGCATTGAGTGTGATTGTCGTTGGAAATTTGTCCGGCGGGACATGGCGTGCATGAAACTTGTCCGCTGTCGGCGGTAATTTCACCATCCGGACATGCCTGGCAGGAGGCGAAAGAGTCGGGATATTCCCCGGCGGGGCACTTAATGCATTGTGTTGGGAGGATGGAGTTGAGAATTCCTGCGTTGGTAATTTCGCCGGGGGCGCATGCGGTGCATGAAGTTTGTCCGGAATTGGGTGCAATTTGACCGAGCGGACATATTTCGCATTCATCAGTGACGGTGTCGGCATAAGTCCCGGGGCGACACACCTGGCATTGTGTGCGGTCAATGATGCTACCGTTAACCCTGGTAACCGAGCCGGGGTCGCATGCGGTGCATGAAGCCTGGTTGGGACCGGGAACATGACCAATCGGACATGTTTCGCATGAATTGGTGTCGGTGTTGGCAAAAGTCCCGCCGGGACACTGTTCACATCGTGTGTTGGTTGAGTTGGGAACTCTGCCGGCTTCGCACGGTGTGCATGAAGCCTGTCCGGCGGCGGGGGCAATTTGACCGTTCGGACATGCATCGCATGCATCAATGTCGATGTTGGCAAAAGTTGCGATGGGACACTGTTCACATTGTGTTTTGGAGATGTCGGCAATTTCACCGGCGTTGCATGGCGTGCATGACGCCTGTCCGGCGATGGAAATTTGACCGTTCGGACATGCCTCGCATGAATCAGTGTCGGTGTTGGCAAAAGTGCCGGCGGGACACACTTCACACTGTGTTTTGGAGGTGTTGGTCACTTCACCGGCGTTGCATGGCGTGCATGACTGTCCGGCGGCGGAGGTTTGACCGTCCGGACATTGAACACATGAATTAAAGGCGGCGTCATAAAAAGTCCCCGCGGAACATTCCACACATTGTGTGCTGTCAAGACTGGCGACCATGTTGTCGGGACATGTTTCACAGGCGTCTCCGTTGAGATTGGGGGCGGTGTTGCCGGAACATTGTCCGCAGGCGCCGTTGATTAATGCCTCTCCGGGGGGACACACAGAGCAGTCGCTTTGTTGCGCGTTGGGACTTTGTCCGAACGGACATGATTCACATGAATTATTAACGGCGTTGTTAAAGGTCCCCAGGGGGCATGTGACACATCGTGTTTTGGCGTCGTTGACAATTTGTCCGGGCTCGCATGTTATGGGGCATGAAGTTTGTCCGGGTTCGGGGGCAATTTGTCCACTCGGACATTCATCGCATGAATTGGCGGCGGTGTTGTGAAAAGTCCCGGCGAGGCACGCTACGCATCGTGACCTGGTGGAGTCGGGAATGAAGCCGTCGGCGCAGGGCAGGCAACTGTCACCTGCTCCTCCGTTTCTTGTACCATCCGGACATTGAATGCATGAAAAGAAGTTGTCAGGCAGAAGACCTCGAGTGCCCGCGGGGCAGTTTTCGCACTGTGTTCTTTCGGCATTGACAATTTGGCGACCGAGGCAATTAATGCATGAAGTTTGTCCGGGTCCGGCGGTAATTTGAAAATACAGACATCCCTCGCATGAGTTGGTGGCGGTGTCATGAAAAGTCCCGCTGGGGCAGAGTTCGCATCGTGTTTTGGCGGCGTTGGGAACCGAGCCGGGAGCGCATGCCGTACATGAAGCCTGTCCGGCGGTGGAAGTTTCACCATCCGGACATGGCGTGCATGAGTCGGCTCCGGTGTTGCCAAAAGTCCCGGCGGGGCATGCCGCACATCGGGTGTTGTTGTCGGCGGCAATTGTGCCGGCGGGGCAGACTTCACAGGCGTCTGCGTTGATGTTGGGAACAGTGTCGCCGGGGCATGACTGACATGAGCCGTTAATTAACGCCTCACCGAATTGACATGCCGTGCAGCTGTTTTGTTGCGAGTTGGGACTTTGTCCGGAAGGGCATGATTCGCATGCAACACCGTCTCTGGTAATTTGTTCGGACGGACATTCGGAACATGCGGACTGTCCTTCGGCGGAAGTTTCACCCGCCGGACATGAAACACATGAGTTGGTTTCAGCATGATGAAAAGTTCCGGCGGGACATGTCGTACATTGTGTGTGATTGTCATTGGAAATTTGTCCGGCGAGGCACGGGGTGCATGAAGCCTGTCCGCTGTCGGCGGTAATTTCACCATCCGGACATGCATGACAAGTGGCGAAAGTGCCGGGATATTGTCCGGCGGGGCACTCAATGCATTGTGTTGCGGGGGTTCTGCCGTGAATTGACGAGTTGGTAATTTCGCCGGGGGCGCATGGGGTGCATGAAGTTTGTCCGCGATTGGGGGCAATTTGACCGGACGGGCATGCCAAGCATGTATTACTGTCGGCGTGTTCAAAAAAACCGGCGGAACACTGTACACATTGTGTGCTGTCAACGACAGTACCGGTGGTACTGCGTCGAGTAACCGAGCCGGGGTCGCATGCGGTGCATGAAGATTGTCCGGCGGCGGAAATATAACCCATCGGACATGTTTCGCATGAATCAGTGTTGATGTTGGCAAAAGTCCCGGCGGGACACCGACTACATTGTGTGTTGGAGAAGTTGGCAACTTCTCCTTCGTTGCACGGGGTGCATGAAGTTTGTCCGGCGGCGGCGGCAATATTGCCGTTTAAACATGGTTCGCACAAGGCGGTGTCGGCGTTGGCAAAAGTTCCGGCGGGACACACATCACATTGTGTTTTGGAGAGGTTGGGCGCTTCTCCGGGGTCGCACGGCGCGCATGCAAGCTGTCCGGCGATGAAAGTTTGACCGTTCGGACATGACTCGCATGAATCAGTGTCGGAATCGGCAACAGTCCCCAAAGGACACGTTTCACACTGTGTGTGGGAGATGTTGGTCACTTCTCCATTGTTGCATGGCGTGCATGAAGACCGACCGGCGGCGGAGATTTGACCGTTTGGACATGTTTGACATGAGTTAAAGGCGGCGTTGTAAAAAGTCCCCGCGGAACATCCCTCGCATTGTGTGTTGTCGGGATTGGTCGCCATGTTGTCGGGACATGACTGACATGCGTCTGCGTTAAGACTGGGGACGGTGTTGCCGGTGCATTGTCCGCAGGCGCCGTTAATTAACGCCTGTCCGGGGGGACAAACCCGGCAGCCGGTTTGCAGTGCGTTGGGATTTTGTCCGAAGGGGCATGACTGACATGCAACACCGTCTTCGGTGATTTGTCCGTCCGGACACGGGGAACATTCGGACTGTCCCGCGGCGGCGACTTCACCAATCGGACATTGAACACATGAGTTGTCGGCGGTGTTGTGAAAACTCCCGGCGGGACATGACTCACACCGGGTGTTGTTGTCGGCGGCAATTGTGCCGACAGGGCATGACTCACATGCGGTTGCGCTGGAATTGGGAATGTCGTTGTCGGAACATTGTCCGCAAAAGCCCCTGATTAACGCCTCTCCCAAAGGACAAGCCATGCAGGCGGTTTGTTGTGCGTTGGGATTTTGTCCGGAGGGGCATGATTCACATGCAACACCGTCTCTGGTGATTTGTCCGTCCGGACACGGGGAGCATGCGGAGAGTCCCCCGGCGGAAGTTTCACCGGCGGGACATGTTTCGCATGACGCGGCGACGGTGTCATAAAAAGTTCCGGCGAGACATGTTTCGCATTGTGTGTTGTCGGTGTTGGCTCCCAGGTTTAAAGGACAGGGTATACATTCATCCGCGGCGGGGTTGGGAATGGTGTTGCCGGTGCATGCTTCACAAACACCGTTGACAAAGGCTTCACCGAGTTGGCATGTCGTGCAAACGGTTCTTTGGAAGTTGGGATTTTGTCCGGAGGGACATGTGACACACCGCGTGTTGTCGGCGTTGGAAATTGTGCCGGCGCCGCATGTTATGCATGTGTTGGATGTGAGTGAGCGAATTTCACCGTCCGAACATTCTTCACACACTCCCGCACTGTTTATAAAGGTTCCCAGGGGACAACCGCATTGTGTTTTGGCGGCGTTGGTGCCCAGTGTGCCGCCGCACAGAGTGCATGAAGTTCCTCCGGGTGTGGGGGCAATTTGATTTCTCGGACACTCTTCACATGAATTGGCGGAGGTGTTGTGAAAAGTCCCGGCGGGGCATGGCTCACACAGAGTGTTGTTGTCATTGGCAACTGTGCCGGCGGGACATGACTCGCAGGTGTTTGTGGCGAAATTGGGAGCGGTGTCGCCGGTGCATGACTGACAGGCGCCGTTAATTAACGCCTGTCCGGCGGGACATATTGAACAGCCGGTTTGTTGTGCGTTGGGCCTTTGTCCGGAGCGGCATGATTCACATGCAACACCGTTTTGGGTGATTTGTCCGGCGGGGCATGGCGTGCATGATGTTTGTCCGCGAGAACCGGCAATTTCCCCATCCGGACATCCCTCACACCGATTGGAGAGAGAGTTGGCAAACTGTCCAACAGCGCATTCAATGCATTTTGTTCTGGGAGTCGAACCCCGATTCCCCGAGTTGGACACTTCACCGGCAAGACACGGCGTGCATGATGTTTGTCCGGACCGGGCGGCAATTTCACCGGACGGACACGGATGGCATCTGTCAATGTCGGTGTTGGCATAAGTTCCCGCCTGGCACACTGTGCATTGTGTTTTGTCCTCATTGGCAACCGAGCCGGGACTGCACGGCGTACAGGAAGTTTGTTCACTGTCAAGAATTCCGCCCATGCAGACATCACATCTGTTGGCGGCGAGATTGGCAAAAGTCCCCGGGGAACATGCCCGGCATTGTGTTTTGCGTGCGTTGGTAATTTGTCCGTTGTCGCATGATGTGCATGAAGTTTGTCCGACATCGGCGGCAATTTGACCTCCCGGACACGCCGTGCATGAGTTCGCGGTGATGTCGGCAAAAGTTCCCGCGGGACACACTTCGCATTGTGTTCTTTCCGCGTTGGCAATTGAGCCGCTGTCGCATGACAAACATGAAGTTTGTCCGGCGGTGGAGGTTTGACCGTTTGGACATGACTCGCATGAATTGTTTGCGGTGTTGTGAAAAGTCCCCGCGGGACATGATTCACATCGAGTGTTGTTGTCGTGAACCGTCCCGGCGGGACATGACTCACATTCATCCGCGGCGGAGTTGGGAACAGTGTCGCCGGTGCATGACTGACATGAACCGTTGATTAACACCTCACCAAATTGACATGTCGTGCAACTGTTTTGCAGTGCGTTGGGATTTTGTCCGGAGGGGCATGACTCACATGAAACACCGTCTCTGGTAATTTGTCCGGACGGACATGTCGTACATGACAATTGTCCGGCGGTGGAGGTTTGACCCTCCAAACAAACATCGCATGAGTTGTTTGTTGAGTTGTGAAAAGTTCCGGCGGGGCATGATGTGCATGAAGTTTGCACGGGAGTGTTGGAGATTTGACCGTCCGGACATGTCTCGCATGAGTTTGTTGCGATATTGACAAAAGTTCCGGCAAGGCACGTTCTGCATTGTGTGTTGGAGAGATTGGAAACAGAACCGCCCGGACATGCCGTGCATGAAGTTTGTCCGGAGTCGGAGATTTGACCGTTTGGACATGACTCGCATGAGTTGTTTGTGGAGTCGGCAAAAGTCCCGGGTATGCACACTCTGCATTGTGTTTTGGAAATATCGGCAATGGAGCCGTCCGGACATGTCGTGCATGAAGTTTGTCCGGCGATTGAAGTTTGACTCTCCAAACAAACATCGCATGAGTTGGTCGCGGCGTTGTGAAAAGTTCCGGCAACGCATGTTCTGCATTGTGTTTTGTCGAGATTGGAAACAGAGCCGTCCGGACACGCCGTACATTCAGAGTTTCCGTCTCCGGCGGAGATTTGTCCGTCCAAACAAACATCGCATGAGTTTGTTGTTGAGTTGTGAAAAGTCCCGGCGGTGCAGACTCTGCATTGTGTGCCGCCGTTAACGGCAATTGAACCGTCCGCACATGGCGTGCATGAAGTTCGTGTGTCGGTGGAGATATGACCCTCCAAACATTGAACGCATGAGTGGCTTCCGGTGTTGTGAAAAGTCCCCACGGGGCACAGGTTGCATTCCGTTTTGACCGCGTTGGGAACCGAACCGCGCGCGCATGAGTTGCATGAAGTTTGTCCGGTGTCGTTGTTAATTCTGCCGTTCGGACATGCCTCGCATGAGTGGCTTCCGGTGTTGTGAAAAGTCCCCACCGGACATTCATGACACTGTGTTTGGTCGGCGCTGGGAGCCGAGCCGTCCGGGCATGAATTGCATGAATCTTGTGGACCCGTGGAAACTTCACCTTCCGGACATGCCTCGCATGTTGATGAATCGGTTTTATAAGTGCCGGGAGGACATCCCTGACAGTTTGTCTTGCCGGCATTGGGGACTGTGCCGGGACCGCAAATCAAACAGGAAGAGCCCACCGGTGACTGTGAAAAACTGCCGTCCCGACATTCAACGCATGTATTGGTGATGGAGTCAATAAAATTACCGCCGGGACAAATTTCACAGCGAGTGTTGTTGTCGGCGATGAGTGAGCCGGCGGGACATGACTCACAGGCGTTTGCGGCGTCATTGGGAACGGTGTTGACAGGGCATGACTGACATGCGCCGTTGATGAACGCCTCGCCGGGCGGACAAGCGACACAGGCGGTTTGGCGCGGATTGGGATTTTGTCCGGAGGGACATGACTGACATGAAACTCCGTTTTTAGTGATTTGTCCGGACGGACATTTGGAACATGACATCTGTCCGGCAACGGAGGTTAAACCCTCCGGACAGGCGGTGCATGAATTGAGAAAGTCGTGTTTGAAAGTCCCGGCGGGGCAGGGTTCGCATTGTGTCCGGGCGGTGTTGGCAATTTGTCCCTCCGGACATGCGATGCATGACTGTCCGGGTTTGGAAACTTTGTCGCCCAAACATGCAACGCATGTGTTGGCGCCGTTTGTTGAAGTCCCTGCGGGACACTCCTCACAAAATGTTTTGGCGGCGTTGGAAATGTGTCCGACAGAACATGAAATGCATGCGGTAAGTCCGGAGACGCCGGTGATTTCTCCCTCCGGACATTCAATGCATGAATTGGTGACGATGTCGGCGTACGTCCCGGGGGAGCATGTCAGACATCGTGTCTGGTCGGCGTTGGAAACCGAACCGGAGGGGCATGCGAGGCATGCACTTCTTTCAGTGTTGCTGACCGAGCCAACCGGACATGCTTCGCATACATTGGTCGCGGTGTTGGCAAAAGTCCCGATGCCGCAAGTCGGACAAAATGTCTTCCGGGAGTTGGAAACCTGACCGGCAACGCAGGGGATGCATGAGGTTGCTCCCGGTCGTCCGGCAACTTCACCGTCCGGACATTCAATGCATAAGTCGGATGAGGCGCTCTTAAAAGTCCCGGGCGAGCATGGTATGCATTCTGTGTTGTCGGCGTTGGGAGTCTGTCCAACCGGGCATGGCGTGCATCCGGAACGCGCAGTGCCGTCTGTGATTTGACCTTCGGGACATTGAACGCATGAGTTGGTGTCCGTGTCGGTAAAAGTCCCGGGACGACAGAGTTCGCATTGTGTGCCGGCAACGTTCGAGATTTGTCCCAGGGGACATGCGGTGCATGATGATTGTCCGAGACTGTTGTTGACCTCGCCGACCGGACACTGAACACATGAATCAACAACAGTGTCGGAATAAGTCCCCGCAGGACACACCTGACATTGTGTTTGGGAGCCGGTGGTGACTTCTCCGGGCGGGCATGATGTGCATGAAGTTTGTCCGGCGGTGGAAACTTCACCAAACGGACACTGAACGCATGAACCGGAGACGGAATCGGCATAAGTCCCCGCGGCGCACACTATGCATTGTGAGCGGTCGGCGCTGAGAAATGAACCAACACCACACGCCGTGCATGAGGTTGAGCCGGCGGGGGAGGCTTCATTCTCCAAACACTGAATGCATGACCTGGTGGCGGGGTCGGCATAACTCCCCGCGGGACACTCTTCACACCGGGTGTTGTCAACGGCGACAAAACCGTCGGAACAAGCCACGCAGTCGTCATTCCCGGGAGTGGGAGTTTTGTTTTCGGTGCATGGCTCACAACCCGTCCCGCCGATGTTCGCTTCATTGAGTTGACACACCCTGCAAGCGGTTTGTTCCAAGTTGGGTATTCGGCTTCCGCGGCATGACTGACATGCAACACCGTCTTCGGTGAATTGTCCGGACGGACACTGGGAACATGAAGTCTGTCCGGCGGCGGATGTCTGACCCGCCGGACATGTTTCGCATGAGTTGGAGACGGAATCGGCATAAGTTCCCGCGGCACACACCACACATTGTGACCGGTCGGCGCCGGGAGCCGAACCGACATCACACGCCGTGCATGAAGTTGAACCGGCGGCGGAAGTTTCATTCTCCAAACACTGAATGCATGAGTTGGAAACGGAATCGGCATAACTCCCGGCGGCGCACACTCTGCATAGTGTGTTGGAGAGATTGGAAATGGAGCCGCCGGGACATGCCGTGCATGAAGTTTGTCCGGCACTGTCGGTAATTTGACCGCTGGGACATGTCTCGCATGAATTGGCGGCGGTGTTGAGAAAAGTCCCGGCAACGCACACATCGCATTGTGTGCGGGAGAGATTGGGAACAGAGCCGCTGGGACATGCCGTGCATGAAGTTTGTTCGGCGTTGGTAATTTGACCGTTGGGACATGTCTCGCATGAATTGGCGACGGGGTCGGCGTAAGTCCCGGGAGGGCACACATGGCATAGTGTTTTGGCGAGATTGGCAATGGAGCCGTCCGGACATGCCGTGCATGAGGTTGCTATGTCACCGGAAAATTGACTCCCCACACAGGCATCGCATGAGTTGGTTGCGGGATTCTGAAAAGTTCCCAGGGCGCAGCGTTCGCATCGTGTGCCGCTGTTGACGGAAATAAAGCCGTCTTCGCATGGATTGCATGATGTTCGTATGGTGGTGGAAGTTTCACCCGGCGGACATTGAACGCATGAGTTGGTTTCGGTGTTGTGAAAAGTCCCCAAGGGGCATAAGTCGCATTGTGTTCTTTCCGCGTTGGCAAGCGAGCCGTCCGCGCATGGCGTGCATGATGCCTGTCCGGCACTGTCGGCAATCTGACCGTCCGGACATGACTCGCATGAATCGGTTTCAGTGTTGTGAAAAGTTCCGGCGGGACATTCATCGCATTGTGTCCGGTCGGTGTTGGGAAACGAGCCGACCGGACATGAATTGCATGAATTTTGCTGACCCGGGGAGACTTCACCTTCCGGACATGCTTCGCATGTTGCCAAATCGGTTTTATAAGTGCCGGCGGGACACGCCTGACAGTTTGTCTTGTTGGCATTGTGGGTTGTGCCGGCACCGCAAATGAGGCAGGAAGAACTCCCCGGTGACTGTGAAACACGACCATCCGGACATTCAACGCATGTATTGGCGGCGGAGTCAATAAAATTACCGGCGGTACAGAGTTCGCAGCGAGTGTTGTTGTCGTTGACAATGGTGTCGGCGGGACATGGTTCGCAGGCGTCCGCGGCGGCGTTGGGAGCGGTGTTGCCGGTGCATGACTGACATGCGCCGTTGATAAACGCCTCATTGGACTGACATGTGACACAAACAGTTTGCAGACCGTTGGGATTTTGTCCGGACGGACATGACTGACATGAAACTCCATCTTCGGTGATTTGTCCGGACGGACATCTGGAACATGCCGATTGTCCGACAATGGAGGTCTCACCCGCCGGACAGGCGACGCATGAATTGAGAAAGGCGTGTTTATGAGTCCCGGCGGGACAGGGTTCGCATTGTGTGTGGACGGTGTTGGCAACATGTCCGTCCGGGCATGTGGTGCATGATTGTCCGGATTCGGAAACATCACCATCCTGACATTCAACACAACTGTTTCCGTCTCCGATGGTGGAAGTCCCGGCGGGGCAGGGTTCGCATTGTGTGTGGGCGGTGTTGGAAACATGTCCGTCGGGGCATGCCGTGCATGCGGAAAGTCCGGAGCCGCCGGCAATTTGACCGTCCGGACACTCAACGCATGAACTGGTGTCATCATAAGTCCCGGGAGAACACACCAGACATTGTGTCCTGTCGCTGTTGGGAGCGGAGCCGTCATCGCATGCGAGGCATGAAGTTCTTTCAGTGTTGCTAACCGAGCCATCCGGACATGTTTCGCATAAATTGGTGGCGGAGTTGGCAAAAGTCCCGCCGGTGCAATTGATGCAATGTGTTTTGTTGAAGTGGGGAACCTGACCGGAGGGGCATGGAATGCATGAAGTGGAACCGCTTGTCGGATTATATAAATTACCCGGACATCTGGTGCATCTGTTGGTGGCGGGGTTGACAAAATGCCCGGTGGAGCAAAATGTGCATCCCCTGCCGTTTAGCCTGGAAACATATCCGGTGGAGCATGGGGTGCATTCAGAAAGTCCGTCTTCGTCTGTGAATTGGCCGTCCGGACACCGAATGCATGAATTGACGGCGGTGTCAATATAAGTCCCCGAGAGGCAGAGTTCGCATTGTGTGCCGGCGGCGTTGGAAACATGTCCGTTGGGGCATGTGGTGCATGAAGTTTGTCCGGCACTGTCGGTAATTTCACCCGCCGGACACCGCACGCATGAATTGGTGGCGGTGTCGGCGTAAGTCCCCGCGGCACACAACAGACATTGTGCTTGGTCACTGGAGGTCACTTCTCCGGGGGCGCATGTGGTGCATGAAGTTTGTCCGGCGGCGGGTGTCTGACCAAGCGGACACTGAATGCATGACCTGGAGGCGAGGTCGACATAACTCCCCGCGGGACACGCTTCACACCGGGTGTTGTCAACAGCGATAAAACCGGCGGAACAAATTATGCAGGCGTCTCCCCTGGCAGAGGGAGCCGCGTTTTCGGTGCATTCCACACAATTAACAGAACTGCTGCTGTCGATGTCCGCTTCATTGACTTGACATGCCCTACAAGCGGTTTGTTCCA
>JAWONR010000163.1:0-4693 GCA_033865115.1 Candidatus Persebacter sydneyensis
GTTTTGCCCGCTCGGGGCGTTTTCCAACTCCGCAAGAACCGAATGTAATTGTCCCTCCTCCCGATATTTGGATTCCGCCTCCAATTCATGCAAACTTTGCCCGAACGGACAAGAACCAAACAATGACCAGACCGATTGCGAATTCATTTGCGACGATACTCCGGCTTCATATTATGCCGGCGCGGCAGAAACAGGCTCGAGTTGCCGAACTTGTGATGCCGGAAAAGTCGCAACCAGCAACAGGCTCGGATGTGAAGCCACCAATGACTCATGCGCCGCTCTTTTAGGTCCGGCTGTCAACGGTGAATGCACAACATGCCGCGGCGACCAACGTTATGACACGGGAAGCAAAAGATGCGTGGGATGTCCCGTCTCGCAGGGTCTGAATCCCAACGACCACACCGATTGTAGAGCCTGTCCGTCCGGTCAGGGACGAACAAGTTCACAAACCGAATGCATGCCGTGTACCTCCGGATTTAGCAACGGCAACGGTGAGTGTCGAAGATGCTTCCCCAATACGGCACCAAACCCGGGTAGAACCCAATGCGCCGGTTGTGTCGCCGGCAGAGTGCAAAGCACTGACGGCGAACACTGTATCTGCCCCGCCGGGAAATTTGGTGAGGCAGACGCCCGCACCTCCTGCAACACATGTCCTCCCGGTCAAGTTCCAAACGTGAATGAGAACAGAACCTCATGCAGAACCGGCGCTCCCAGCACCTCGGTGTGTGCGTCATTGTCTGAAGAGTTTCAGAACAACAACTGCGTTGCCTGCGAAAATTACGAGTACTTTAATACAACAAACAACACATGTACGGCATGTCCGGTCGGACATGTGCAAAACCCCGCCAACAAGAACAGCGCCGCCTGCATGGTTTGTCCGAACGGCGAGGGACGAACAAGCGAACAAACCGAATGTACGGCATGTCCCGACACACATGTCAGCAACAATAACGGTGTCTGCAGGGCATGCACCGGCAACACAATACCAAACATTCTGCGAGCCAATTGTCAAGCCTGCTCCCACGAGAGAGAAAGCCTCGACAACCTGGTGTGTGTCTGCATCGGAGGAAAACGAGGTCCCGCAGTCAACGGCGGCTCCTGCCTGGACTGCTCAGCCGGTGAAATTTCAAGCAGGGACAGACTCTCATGCATTAACACGCCATGCACCGGGGATGAAGAGTACAATTACAACAGCAACACCTGCGTAACTAATGCAAACTCATGTGCCGCAATATCCAGAGAGTTTAGAAACGGAAGTTGTGTTATCTGTCTTGACCACCAGTATTTTGACACCGGAAGCAAACAATGCACGGAATGTCCGGCAGGACATGTGCAGGATAGAAATGACGCGACCTCTTCGGCATGTGAGGTTTGTCCGAACGGCGACGGACGAATAACAGGACAACGCGACTGTATGGACTGTCCCGCCGGACAAATTAGCAACGGCACCGGTATTTGCGTGGAATGCTCCGGCAACTCAATACCAAACAACTCGCAAAGCAGCTGTGAATCATGCTCCGGCAACAGAGAGGTGCTTAACAACGACAAGACACAGTGTGTCTGCCCGGTGAATCACTCAGGAGCTCCCGGCACCTCCGGCACCTGCACTCCCTGTGTTGGAAATAAAATTTCAAACAATGAAAGAACACAGTGCATAGACCCCGAGCCCAGTGTTGAAGTGTGCGCGTCAAACTCCGAAGAGTTTGCCAACGGCAGATGTGTTCCCTGCGACAACAATCAATATTTTAATGCGTCAACCAACTCATGTTCAATATGCCGGGACGGATTTGTGCAAAACCCGTCCGACAAGAACAGTTCGGCATGCATGGTTTGTGCGAACGGTGAAGGACGGGCATTCGGAGAACTCTCATGCACGATTTGTCCCGCCGGACAATTTAGCTTTGAAGACGGCACTTGCAGACCATGCAGCGGCAACTCAATTTCAACATCCCCCGGAAGCTCGGGTTGCACCGGTTGTCAACATCCAAGAGTGGGCGCCAACGCCGCCGGCAACACGGGGACAACTGCCGGCAACACGATGTGTCTCTGTCCC
Source organism: Candidatus Persebacter sydneyensis (assembly GCA_033865115.1). Lineage (GTDB taxonomy): Bacteria > Pseudomonadota > Gammaproteobacteria > Tethybacterales > Persebacteraceae > Persebacter > Persebacter sydneyensis. Next base: position 2,054 of record JAWONR010000163.1, read on the forward strand.
GAGAATCACCAAGGCGCCGTCGGTGTCATCGGCTCCTGTACGCCATGTGCCGGTGATGAAGTTTCAAACTCGGACAGAACCGCCTGTGAACCCGCTCCGCCCAGCGCTCGTGTATGCGCGTTTACATCTCAAGAATTTCGCGGCGGTCAATGCGTTTCCTGCGGCGGTCATCAGTATTTTAATACGACAAACAACTCATGTACGACATGTGCGGATGGAAAAATTCAAGACCCCAACGACAAGAACAATTCGAACTGCTCGTTTTGTGCGGGCGGTACGGGTCGAGTCGGTTCAGAAACAACATGCACGCCGTGCACCACCGGACAATTTGCCAACGCAGGCAAGTGTCGTCCATGCGCGGGCAGCTCAGTGCCAAGCTCTGACAGGGCATTGTGCATTCCCTGCAACGGCGGCAGACAACCAAGCCGTGACGGAGAAAGATGCATCTGCCTCGACGGAAATTTTGGCGCAGTAAACGCAATCCCCCTTTGTGTTAGATGTCCCGAAGGTCAAATTACAGGACCGGTTACGGACAATACACAATGCATTAACACACCATGCACCGCGGGTGAAGAGTACGATTACAACACCCTCAGTTGCACAAGCACCGCGGATACATGCGCGAGCGTCTCCAAAGGGTTTAGAAACGGAAGATGTTTTGACTGTCCGGAACACCAGTATTTTCATACCCGCCTCAAACAATGCTCGGAATGCCCAGTCGGACATTACCAAGCTAGTGATGTGACTTCTGCCGCCTGTCAGCTTTGTCCGGATGGTCAGGGACGAAATCTCGGACAATCCGAATGCACGGCATGTCCCGCCGGACAAGTCAGCATTGAAGGTGTCTGCTCGACATGCTCCGGCAATCAAGTGCCAAACTCCGCGCAAAGTGCATGCATGCCATGCGGCGGCGACAGAGAGGCGTTTAACAACAACACGCAGTGTCGATGCCCAAGCGGACAAGAAGGTGTCGTTGGTGTGTCCGGTGTCTGCTCGGATTGTCCCGGCATTCAAATCTCCAATGAAAACAGAACCGCATGTGTAGACCCCGAACCAAGTGTTGCCGTGTGCGCGCTAACCTCTCAGGCGTTTTTTGACTCGCCGTTTTTTGGGAAGCAATGTATTAGCTGCCTTGGATACTTTTATTTTAACAGGGCTACCAACGAATGTACGACATGTCCCGCCGGTCGTATACAAAACCCCGATGACATGGACAATCCCGAATGTATGCTGTGTCCGGACGGTACGGGACGAACTAATTTCGACATCGCATGTGAGGCATGTCCCGTCGGAGAGTTTAGCAGCGGTACCGGTCTTTGTCAGGCATGTCCCGACGGCACTGTTGCAAACGCCGGAAGCTCCGCCTGCACAAGTTGTGAAGGCGACAGAGAAGCAAACAACGACCAATCTCAGTGTCTCTGTCCCGACGGACAAATGGGACCTGTTGGCGTCTCCGGAAGTTGTCAGGCATGTGGAAGTACTGAAGTTTCAAACTCGGATAGAACCGCATGTCTCTCCTGTCCCGTCGGTGAAGCTCGCATCGGCGCCAATGATGAGTGTGCGCCTTGTACCGGCGTTAATGTTCCAAATGCAGATGTTAGCGCTTGTGTGCCCTGCTCCGCCGGTGAATATGCCGTCGGGAATGAACGATGTGAAGCATGTCCCGCCGGACAATTTACAAGCAGCTCCGGCAACACTCAATGTCAGACATGCCCCAACGGACAAGTCGCCGGAGGTACGGGTAACACCTCCTGCACGGCATGCGGAGTCGGGGAACACACCGTTGATGAACAAGCTCGTTGTCAAATTTGCTTTGACGGACTACAACCCAACCCGAACAGAGATGACTGTGTCGCATGTCCGAACGGTTACGCCGGCACTGGCGGAACATGCTCTCCCTGCGGCGACGGACAACGCGTTAATGAATTTAGATCTGCATGTGAAACTTGTGCGGACGGAACACAACCCTCCGGTGATAAAACAACATGTGTGGCATGTCCCACCGGCTCCGCAGGTGTGAGCGGACTGTGTGAACAATGCGACAACAGAAGCATCGCCGCCACCCCCGGACTCACCGCTTGTACGGCTTGTGAGGAGGACAATGTCGCCAACAGAACGCGCGATGAGTGTGTCGCCTGTCGTGAAAATCAAATACTCGTCTCCGACATCTGTCAAACATGTCCGCTGGGACAAACGCCGAACGACAATCTTGATAGATGTGTCGACTTCACCATTAGCTGCGACCCCGGTGACATTCCGGTCGCCGGCAATACATGTGAAAGATGCCCGTCAGGGAGCGTCCCCGGACTTGACGGATTCTCATGTATTACATGTCCGTCCGGATCCATCAGTGACGAAGACGGCGTGGAGTGTGTCGCATGTACAAACGGCGAACCCAATGCAAATCGCACTGCATGTGTTTGTCGCGCCGACCAAGTCTCAAATGACGGCGTCTGTGAATGTCCCGGACAAATGCGGAACATTCAAGACCCAAGAACCAACAACGCGTTTTGTGCCATGCCGATTGAACAAGTCGTGCATCCGGAATACAACATTCAACGATGCGAACAATTCGGCTTTGAAGGAAGTGTTGAACTCGATGCCAACGGCGGCGTTGCGGAGTTGTGCCACATCAACGTG
>JAWONR010000163.1:4793-9792 GCA_033865115.1 Candidatus Persebacter sydneyensis
CCCGACTTCGGCGGGAGCTCCGGTGGCGAGTGTTCGCAATGAACTCCCGCCGCTGGCAGGCGAAGTCGCAAATGAATGTTTGATTCGCGCCTCGTCGCTGTTTCAAAACGGCGAGGGGTATAGAAGCTGCGCGTTTATCTTCGGCGCAGACAGGGGCTTCCCCCGTCCGACCGGTGATGTTAACACCTCCGACCGACTGCGTGTTGTGTTTGATGAAAATGGAGAAACAACATCGGTGGTTTTGCATCCGACTCGTGATGAGCAGATTGGTTTTGGCACGGCGACGAGGAGTAATCGAGTTGATGACTCGTCAGACGGTTCGGATGTTTTGTTGGTCGGCTTTGGCGCGGTCGGTGTTATCGGCATGTTGTCATGGGTTCTTGCGGACGGTGATTGGACGGCGTTTAGTTGGTCTCCGAATTTGGGAGTCCAGTATGTCAAAGGCGTCGGACATTACACATATGGTTCTCGCATTGACTTTGAAAACGAAAACTGGAAGACCTATTGGTCGGCAAGTCAGTCGCACAACGACGGAGTCGCCAATGATTGGATTTACGGTGCGGGAGCGACTTGGACGGACAGTTTCCTTCGTGCGTCGTTTGCCAACACGATAAAGGGACTGGACAATGACATGTCATTTTCGGTTCGCGCGCAAACGGATGTTGGTTCCTGGAATCTTAACACCGGAGTCAGTGCAGATTGGGCGCTTGATGCTTTGAACAGTGAATGGTCGAGTCAGTTGTCGGTCAGCGGAGATACAACTCGATGGGGTTGGCAGTTAACGCCTTCCGCGGGGCTCTTGTGGGATGAGAACACTCGACTGGGCGAAGAAGGCGAGTTCCGACTGGACTTCACGCGCGAGTTATAAGTTTATTAACTCGCCCATTGCGTGATTAGAAACGCCCGGCATTAAAGTCGGGCGTTTTTGCGGGCATATTCGGGCTCTTTTTGAGCCGTGTTGGGAGAGTGTAATTACGCTTATTTTTGGTCAAATTATTGTTCAAAAGTGGGGTAATTTTGTTTTTTTTGGAGATTATCATCAGGTTGTTGTTTTTTTGTCACATAGTCCGATTTTCGCCTGTTTTGCTGGGTTTGCAGGAGTCCATCATCCGCAGTCCAGAGTCCGTTTACTGTTCAAAACCGGCTAATTGGGGTTCTTTTTTGGAGTTGTTCAAAAAACCGGGCAATTGTCGCTATTTTTTAGTGTATAATTTAGGTTAAATGAAGTCAGTTTTTAGGGGAGATTATCATGAAAATAAAGAACATATTTGGGTTGGTTAGTCATCATCTCGGGTCATTCCCCCGAGTTTGGTTTACGACTATTATATTATTGTCATTATATGGCGCGACCACATCGGCGCTTGCATTTGGCGCGGTTGCTCAGGGCATCTTGGGACACCGAAGTGGCATCTCAGCTGTCAGTTATGACCAGCCGACTCCGGAGAAGGCACGCGAGGTGGCGTTACAAGGTTGTTGGGACGCTCCCGCCGGCGACATCGGAGGTCGTGCAAGAGAGTGTAAAGTAGTGGCGGGGTATCACGGACAATATGCCGAGGCATTTGCATCTTTTAACGTTTTACCTTTTTATGGTTTTGGAGACACGGCGGAAGCGGCAAAGGACGCCGCCGAAGCAGCTTGTAGAGAGGGCGGCGGCAGGGAATGTCATCGCCGCATCAATCGAAGTGAACCGCATCTGGTAAGAGTTCAGGACACAGTTGCCACATGCATTTCGGGAACTGTTTTAAACGAAAACGATGCGGCGGACACTCTTGATGACAGTTGTGATTTGTGTCCGGCCGGTGAAGGACGAGCAGGCTCACAAACCGAATGCACGGTTTGTCCGGACGGACAGTTTAGCAATGCTGAACGCATCTGCGGACACTGCGCCGACAACACAGTTCCCAACAGTGACAAAACCGGCTGCATGCCCTGCGGCGGCGACAGAGAGGCGTTCAACAACAACACAGAGTGTCGTTGTCCCGATGGATACGAGGGTGCCATTGGCAACTCCGGCGCCTGCACGGCATGTGCCGACATCATTGAATTTTCAAACGATAACAGAACCGCATGTCTGGAATCCAGGGCAAGCCCCGAAGTATGCGCGGCAAAGTTTCAAAGATTCTTCCCCGGCGGAACATGCTGGCCTTGTGGTCCGCACCAGCAGTATGTTAATAATGGAGGGAACGGTTATTGTGAGACATGTCCAAGCGGAACGGTACAAAACGCCGACAGAGCGGACAGTTGCAGTGCCTGTCCGGACGGTCAGGGACGGGACAGATTCGTATGTACGGATTGTTCTGACGGACTGTATAGCAAAGACAACGGCATTTGCACACGATGCACCGGTCACACAATACCAAACGCCGATAAAACCGGCTGCATGGCCTGTCCCGGCGACAGAGAGGCGGTTAACGACAACACGGCGTGTGGTTGTCCCGAAGGACAACAGGGTCCGATAGGCATGTCCGGTGTTTGCACGATATGCGGCGAGGCACAAATTTCAAGTTTGGATAGAACTTCATGTGTGAACTCCGAGGAGCCCAGCAACGCAGTATGCGCGGCAAAGTCTCAAGTGTTTTGGGCGGGTAAGTGTTTGGAATGCCCGATACAAACGCTTTATGATGAGAGCAGTAACAGATGTGAGCTGTGTCCGAAGGGACGTTTACAAGACCCCGACAATGCCAGAAATTGCTTGCCTTGTCCGGCGGGTCAGGGAGTGCTGGCTTTTGATCCAAGTGCAGGCACCACGGACGATGTATGTGCGGAGTGTCCTGTCGGAACATATAGTACAGGTGACGGCATTTGCCGGGCATGTTCGGGCGATACAATAACAACAACCGAAGGGAACACCGCCTGCAGAAGTTGCGAGGACGGCAGAGAGGCAATTGGCGACAAAACAGATTGTCGTTGTCCCGCCGGACAAATGGGTCCTATTGGCGTCTCCGGCAGTTGCGAGGCATGTGAAGAGTTCTCAGTTTCAAACACGGACAGAACTTCATGCATTTCTTGTCCTCCGGGTGAAGCTCGTGTAGGCGAGAATAATGAGTGCACACCTTGTGCCGACGGCAGTGTTCCAAGTTCGGACCTTAGTGCTTGTAATGAATGCCGCAATGGTCAATTCGCCCAGGGCAAAAATGTCAGTTGTGAACCATGTCCTGTCGGACATGTCACCGCCTACCGCGACAGGACTCGATGTGAGCCATGCCTGACCGGTTCAATTAACCCGTTTCCCGGCACCAGCACCTGCTTTCAATGCAGGCACGATTCGATCAGCAACAGCGACCAAACCGAGTGTTTGCCTTGTGGCGACGGACATCGACCGAACTATACACTTAATTACGACCACCAAACCATATGTGAACCATGTCCCACCGGCACCGCCGGTACGGACGGAGTATGTCACCGATGCGATGTTAACGCTATTGCCGCTACTCCCGGACAGCTTGAATGCACGGTGTGTCCGAACAATGGTTCCTCAAACGAGGGGCGAACTGTATGCACTTCCTGTGATGGCAGTGAAATTGTCGTCGATGGCGAATGTCAAGCATGTCCGCTTGGTCAAACGCCCAACAAGAATTCTGACGCATGTATTGACTTTACAGTGGAGTGTTTTGCGTTTCACATTAAGAAGCACAACGGAGCCGGCGGGTATTGTGACTTTTGTCCGCGCGGACATGTTCCGGAGGAGGGACAGGTGACCTGCATGGCATGTCCTGAGGGGTCGGCGCCGAATGGTTCTCTTACGCTTTGTCAATCCTGCAACGGCGGCACAACCACTGAAGACGGACACACCTGTGTTTGTCGGGACGACCAGGAAAACTTTAACCATAGTTGCAGATGTCCGGCGGGACAGGAAGACATTGTAGACCCGTTAACCGAAGTTGCTTTTTGCGCGTTGCCGATTGTCGAGCCGGTTCATCCGGAATACAACATGGATGAATGCGAAGACCGCAATTTTGACAGCAGCATTCTTCAAGAGGAAAGCGGCGGTTTTGCCGAGTTTTGCAACATCCGAGTTGATTTTGTAATGGAAGGCGAGACCGGGAATGTTCCGACGGCGAGTGTTCGCGGCGGTTCAGCGGGAGTCCGCAATGACACACCGCCATTGCCGGGCGAGGGTTCGGACAAATGTTTGATGCGCGCCTCACCGAATTATGTGAACATAGAGGGACATAGAAGTTGTGAGTTTATATTCGGAGAAAGTGCTGCCTTCCCGGAGCCGACAGAAGAGTTCACAGCTTCATCAACCCAGCGTTTGGAGGTGTTTTTTGCCGACGGAGGAGAGACGACACCGGCGGTGAGGAGAGTACGCGACCCGGTTATCAGTGCGGATGTTCAGGTTGCGAGCAACAGCAACAGCGGCGGCACGAGCAGCGACAGCAGCAACAACAATCTTTTGATAGCGGGCTTGGGGGCATTCGCGGTTGTAGGCGGATTAACTTGGGCGTTGACGGACGGAGACTTGTCATTGTTGAATGTATCGCCTCAGTTTAGTTTTGAGCATGTTCGCGGCGTGAGCAATTACACATATGGTTCCCGCGTGGAGTTCAAAGACGAACATTGGTCGACATACTGGTCGGCGAGTCAGACGCACGATGACGGAGACGCGAGCGACTGGATTTACGGCGCGGGCGCGAGTTACAGTGACGGCATTTGGCATGCGTCCTTTTCAAATCGCACACAGGGATTGGAGACAGACATGTCATTTTCGGCACGGGTGGAACAGGATTTTGGTTCCTGGGGATTGAGCACGGGGATTGACGCGGATTGGGAGTTGGACGAGTTAAACAGTGACTGGACGAGTCGTTTGTCACTTGACGGTTCGACGACAGTACGGAGTTGGCAGTTAATACCGTCGGCGGGATTTTCGTGGGAGGAGGGTTCACGTTTTGGCGAAGAGAGTTATATTCGCCTGGACATTTCGCGCGAGTTATGATTTTATGAGTTGTTAGCTCGCATGCATGATTAGAGACGCCCGGCTTTTCAGTCGGGCGTTTTT
>JAWONR010000164.1:0-4409 GCA_033865115.1 Candidatus Persebacter sydneyensis
CGCACCGCCCGAAGCCGCCAGTGTTGCAAACACACCGACATATCCCGCCGGCACGGCAAGCGGCGTTGTGGTGCGTTCAGAATTGGCTGCGCTGGAGAATCCAGAGGCATAACTCGGCGCGTTTTGTACCGACACACGGAACACATCGCGAACCGTCACCGCGATGTTGTGAAACACCGGTGTGGAAGAGGCGTTAACGGCATCCGTGAATGAGACTCTCAGATTTGCCGTCAGCGGCGGTTTTGGCGCTTCACGCTGGTCGGCGTACAACACATAACCCTCCGCCACGTTTTGGATTTGGAATCTTCCGTCACACAGTCCGTCATCACTGCTGCAACCGACAATTGACACCGAATAGGCGCCACTGCCGCCGGACGGCACAAACTCCGCCGCAATTGGCGACTCACCAAAACTTATCGGATAATAGGTCTGTACAAGCGCGCCGTCACGCCGCGTCAACACCCGGAGTCTCTCCTCGTAGAGTCTGAAGACCTGTTCCCATCTCTGATTGGGATAATCAACCACGTCAAAATTAGTCGTTGTACTGGGTCCCAGATTGCCGCCGGTTATGCCCTTGTGCGTATCGCCGACAAACGCCGGATACCACAATTGTTCCGCCCGGTTGCGCACCGACACAACCACCGGCGAAGTGTCAATTCCCGCATCACCAAACCGCGCAAACAGGGTAATGCTCGCCACCAGTCCGCGAGCCCGCGCGCGAACCGTAATGCCATGAACCTCGTCTTCGTCGGCCAACGGCTGGCGAATGATGTTATGACCAATCAACCCGAGTCCGTCAAATCCGCCAAGGTCAAAGCTGCCGCCGCCATCCAAAGCCACGTCTTCATAAACAACTTCAACGCCTTCAAGCGACAAGCCGCCTTCTATTGACGCCGACAAAGTCGCGATAATGAAGAGTTCATCCGCCAATGCAAGCGGGTTGGACTCTGTGGTATCTGATGAAACACCGCCTGCGAATGACAACTGCAACGCCGGAACGGACGAAGCCGAACCGCTGTTGCACCAATGCACGACAACATCCTCGCCGTTTGTCGGATAAGTCGGGGGAGAGTTCGGCGCGCCAACATTGCCGGGAATTGCCGCCGCATTAATGCTGAAAGATGTCGTAAAGCAGTCTCCTGCACCTCCCGCCGGGAACTGATTCGCAGTTGATGAACCCGTCGGCGGATTGTTGCCGTTGTTGCCGACAAGAACGCCGTTGTCGGTCTTTTGATTCACCGGCCAATTCAAAATCAGCTGCTCGTCTTCATGTCCCTGCAACACATTCAAGGTAAACAACACCCAGGAAGCGCCGTTGGCAACGCCGTCCGGACGACTGACAATAAACGGACTGCTCTCTATTCCCGCGCCGGAAACAACCCCCGCGCCCGGCGAAATTGACACGTCCTCCGGTTTAATCTGAACAGGCGTCGGAAGAGGCCGTAAGTTAACAATGGCACTGCCCCGCAGTCCATAATTGTTGGGAATGCCGATATGCAATATCCGGGTGATCCCCTCCCCGTTGTTCAGCATCATGTAACTTGAGGCGGTAGTTTGGTTGCCGCGACCCGAGGTGCGTCCGACATTACAGGCATCGGTAACCGCCCGGTCGGATACAAAATCGTCTCCGCGGCGGGAGCGAGGGAGCGTATTCTCCACCCAACAGTTTTCAAATCGAAGGTCATGGTCGGATTCAATGCGGATATCCCAACGCACGGGATTGCTGTCGCCGTCATTGCCCAGCGCTCTTATATATTCATGCACCCGATACAGGTACGTATTAAACACACTGTAGTCGGAGGAAACATTAAGGTGCGCCGGATTGTGAATCACGCGAACTTCCGGACGCTGGTTTTCAAAGTATAACGTCCGTGTCTCACCGCCGGCGACACTCAGCACCACCGAGAAACGCGCCACCTCCAAATTGTGCATGCTCAATACGCCGTTCGCCAGGGTAAAGTTGTCACCCGTCATAATCCCCACGGCACTGTGCACCGTCCCGATGACAACCGCCGGCATGTTCAACTGTATGGTCTCATAGCTGCTCTGCGCCTGTCCATAGTCAGAATCGTTTATGTCGCCTTCCACCCTGCGAGCCCTGACAGCCTGCAAAGGCACTGTGCCATGTCTCAACACAAACGGCGCCAATTCGGAGCCGTCTCCAAACTGGGCAAAAGTCGAATCACCGTTTGCCGACACCGCCGCGGTGAATCCAACCGCCACCTCCGGCGACACGGCTTCAATCATCATTGCCAAAGTCAGCGGTCTGGACACTGTCGCCACCGCATCGGCGGTAAACACCGACAATGTCAGTCCGTAATCACCGGACGCCAACCGAGTGATGGACGGCGCGCGAACAACCACCGCACTCTCACCAACACCGCGCAGGGCAAAGCCTTCACACAACCGCAAAGTCGTGCGACCTTCGCCGTCATCGCATGTCAGCGCGTAAGTGACATCACCCGCCGGCTCCTGGGCAAAAACAGTCGCCAGCGGTGTTTCCAAAGTGACATTCGCCTCGGTAATGGTTAACGCCGTATCCGACATCAACAATGCCAGATTCCCCGCCACAAGTGTCAGTTGCACCGTCCCCGAATTACTGCCCGCCGACACCGCCACAGTGATGGCGTAAGTGCCTCTGGTGTCGCGCTCGCCGGTGAATGTAATCACGCCGTTGGCGGCATTAAGATTCAATCCGTTCGCACTGCCGACTTGTCTGTATGTCGCGCTGGCAACACCCGCATGCACGGTTGCAACAATGTTGGGAACATCCGCCGCCGCCCCCGCGACAACACCGCCCAACGGCGTCAACATCGGCGAAATCGCCGCCAATGGTGCAAACTCCGACTGAAGCGCTTCGGTCGCCGGTGTGATATTCGGCGTGAATTCACCAAGCCACTCCAACAAATCGGCGTCGCTGTCGAAGTCATTTTGCCATTCGACCACCAACGTGACGGGATGAGTGCCATAATAGTTCTCGCCTCCGTGACTTGGGTTGCTGGCGTTATAAACCATATTCACGTTCACGGTTGCCGTAATCGTCCCGCTGGTGTCGCCACTCGGCAAACCGCTGGGCACCAATGTCATCGCACAAGTGTCGTCAAATACCAGCCCGGAAACGCTGCCGGCGAATTGGCATGTCGGGAACGGCAGACCACGGGCATCCACCTGCAGTTCGCGATTGTAGAGTTCATAAGGAAACTCCAATGTCGCCGCCAGAATATTCGGAGCGAAGGCTGTCGTGTGCCCGATTCGGATTGTATGACTCGTGCCCTGCCCGGCTCTTACCACCGCCGCCTGCACATAAGTCGTGATTTGGGGATGTGCCAGGACGTCAATCGGGTTGCGATCTCTATCCAAATATCTCAAGGTGACCAGCCTTGTCTGGTCCGGGCGCGTCGTAAACGTCCTTGAATTCGACAGCACCCGGACGGCAAACGGTCTTCCGTCTGCAAACGGCACATTCACACGGCGCAACACGTGAACAATATTCAAACTCATCACCCCTGAGTCGTATGTATCCTCACTCAGACGCACATCCACCTCCCCGTTGGGATAATGCAGTGCAGTCTGTACGGTGGTTGTAATACTGTATCCGACCACATTCGAGCCGGCTCCGGATTGGTTTACAAATGTTCCCGGGTTGACGAGCACCCTCACACACTCTCGGGATTCAATCTGAGTCCCGCCGAGTTCATATAGGTAGTTGTCACCCAGGAGTGAATCACGGTTGCGGCCACGAAGGCTTACAAATCCGTTGCCCCGAGGAACTGAACCTTCATTGCCACGACAAATCGGATTTCCCAGATCTTCCGGACGACTGACCGCGCCGCCCGGCACATGCAATTGATAACCGTAAAGGTTGCCTCTTCCGTCATCGCTGCCGCCCGTCGCCAAAGGAAATACAATGTTATTCCTCTGGGCATCGGTGCCGAGTATTTGAAGATGATGATATACGTCAACGGTCACTGTTACATTCACCTCTCCCGCCCTCGGCTGAAGGGCGGCGCCAAAGGAGGGGAATGACCGCACCACCGGAAGACCGTGTATATCCCATTCATCGGGCGACTCAAAGGTAATTGATATGGGCGGCGGACCCTTGCGCATGAATTCCACCGTTATTAACACCTCGCCCTCCAAATTTTCCGCCGTGGAAATTTGTCTCTGGCTCACATCTCCCGGCGTAATCGTCAATACCGTACTAAATTCGGTGTCGCCGAACGGTTCAAACCAGTCGGTGATGTTGTCCGTGCGAAGGAGCACCGGATATCCGAAACTCTCAAATCCGACCTGCCGAGAAAGCTCTTCGGCATTTTCGGAACTCTCCGCCGACGCCACTCTCAGACGACTGTTGGTAATTGGTTCTATTCCCGTTGGACGCGCCGGTTTCACAAAAAACAACGGCTGAC
>JAWONR010000164.1:4509-5725 GCA_033865115.1 Candidatus Persebacter sydneyensis
TGTCCAGATTCACACGAACCCGGTTGCCGTCAATCTCCACACTGCCGTGACCTTCGGGGAAATTCCGGTTTAATGCCAGTGAAGCCACAAACGGCGTTGACAAATCACGCTCCACCACAAACTCCACCGTCACCTGCACCGGAGAGCCGGCGCCGTCCAGGCGCATCACATTCAACACATAACGCGTCCGCGAAACAAGGGTTTCGCCGTCTGCAAAGTTGCCCCAAAGCATCGCCACCGCCGTTGAAGTGTCAAAAGCAATGTCACCGCCGCTGTTGCGGACTGCGCTGTTGAGGACCGGGGCATGCAAAAACCGCCATGCGTCTTCGTTGTTCACGCCGTCAATATTTTCCTCCATAATGGTTTTATCCACCGACACCGTATAACGTTCACGGTCATCGGCGCCGCGCACCCGCACTCTCATCCCGTTCATCACCCTCAACGCGGGCGACAGTCTTGCCACGTCAAATGACAATCGCGCCAGGTCACCGTCGGAAACCGCCTGCTCCGACACAAACCCTGCGGCAATCTCAGTGTCAAAGCTCGCCGCAACGGTGCCAAGTGTGGTGATGTCTGTCCGGACATAAGCAAGATTCGCCGCCGCCAATCTGTCCATCCGCGCCACAATATCCGGCGCGAATCGCATCGCCACCGTCCAAGAACCGCCCGAACCCTCCAAAGACGCCTCTACGCCGTCACTCTGATAATCCGAATTAAATCCCTCCGGCAGTGACACTTCCACACTCAACTGCGCCTGCACCGTGACCATATAAGACACCGTCATCACCACCGTCAACTCCGCATTGCCGTAACTCACCACAAACTGCGCACTGTCCGATGTCCCGACCGCCGGCAGTGAAGTCATGAAAAACTCCGTCTGTCCCTGTCCGTCCCGCGCGATGACATGTCCGCCGCCGGCGTCTGTCACCTCGGTGTTATAAGTGTATTCTCCGCCGCCTTCCGGTTGGAATCGTCCGATAAATTCATTCAATTGTCCGGTGGGGGAAAATGGAATGCGCGCGCCCGGCTCGACCATGACCGTCACACTGGAATGAGAACTCGGCTCCGGAGTAGCAGTTAAGACAATCCCCGGTGTTGGAGTGTACAAACTGTCACCGGTGTCATATTCCAAATCAACCATGCCTCTTGCCGTTGGCGTGGCAAATGTCGCCACCCGCACGGTCACGGTGGAAGCCACAACCAAGTTGCCCCGCGA
>JAWONR010000165.1:0-4280 GCA_033865115.1 Candidatus Persebacter sydneyensis
TCTCCGCTCGGACATTCACATCTGTTTGCCGCGGTCGCGACTTTGCCGCCCGTGCATGTCTCACACATGTCGCCGTTCTTGATTCGTCCGGCGGGACATGTACAAACGTCTCCTCCGGCGTCAATTTGTCCGCTCGGACAAACACAGGCGGTTCCCGTGCCGTTTTGCAGCTTGTCGCCCGTGCAATTCAAACTCACCGCCTCCACGGCGCAAACACCGTTGGTGTTTCCGACAAATCCGTCCGGACATTCACAGGCGTCATTTGTCGCGTTTGCGACTCTGCCGCCCGTGCACTCTTCACATATCCCGTCGGCGTTGTGGATGAGTCCGGCGACACACAGACACAAGCCGTTTGTCTCTTCTCCAAACGGACACATGCAAACACCGGTTATGGGATTTGGAATTCTGTCAATGGGACATGCCGTACATTCCGTCCCGTCCATGCTGACTTCATTGGAGGCACAAATCCGACACGAAAGAATGCCGCCGCCCGTCAAACGTCTGTCCGGTTCGCTGCCGGGTGCGCAGACACATCCAAAGTTGTCGGCGGTCGGCACTTGTCCCGGAAGACAGGTGCATGCGTCTCCCGCCGAGTTTGCCATTTTGCCTCCCAGACATTGTTCGCATGAGGCGCCGACTTTAATGCTGTCGGGCGGACATTCACACATGTCGTTTTCGGTTTCAAACTGTCCTCTTGGACATTCGCATCTAATTCCATCCGCACTTTGCACTTTGTCGCCCATGCAATTTAAAACCTGCACCGGTCTGACACATTCGCCGACTGCGTTTTGAACATAGTCATCCAAACATACACAGGCGGTTCTGTCCTCGTTTGGCTTTTTGTTGGAGCCGCATGTCTGACATGTTCCATCCACGCCAAATTGATTGCCGGTGCATGGACTGCATGAAAAAACACTGAGGTCTTGAAATCTCACATCCGGTCCGGTGCCTGGTTCACAAACGCATGCGGAGTTGTCGGAGGTCGGGACTTGTCCGTCACGACAGACACATACATTTCCGTTGGGACTTGGCGTTTTGCCGCCCGTGCATGACATGCATGAAGCGCCGACTTTAATGCGGTCGGACGGACATTCACAAACGCCGTTCGCGTTTTTGGTTTGTCCGCTCGGACATTCACACATGTCGCCTGCGACTTCATTTTGTCCCTCGGGACACCGACAGACGTTTTGTGACCCGTTTGGCACTTTGTCGCCCGGACATGCCGTGCAGTTTTCACCGGGTTCGCTAAACAAACCCTCGCCGCATGATGTACAGTCATCTCCGACCAACTGTGTGCCGCCCTGACAGATGCAGATGTTGTTTTCACCAATCACCTGGTTAAACCGACAGGTGCATGCGTCTTTTATCAGGTTTGGCACTTGATTGCCCAAACATGGCATGCATGCCGACCCGCCCGTGCTAAATGAATTGCCGATACACCGCCTGCATCCGTCTCCGGCGGCGTTTGGTTGTTGTCCGTTTGGACATGACACACAAAAAACATGCTCGTCATCCGGCACCAACCCGTCCGGACATGCCGAACAGTCGTCTCCGCCCCTGCTGACTTCATTGCCGGCGCATGGTTCGCATGCGGAGTTGTCAATGTTTGGTTGATGACCGTTCATACACACTTCACATCGAGAACCCGCATCATTCGGCACCAAATTGCCGGTGCACACTGAACAGTCGGCGCCGCTTCTGCTGACTTCATTGCCGGCGCATGGTTCGCATGCGGAGTTGTCACTGTTTGATTGATGACCGTTCGGGCACAACTCACATGCACTGTTGTCGGCGTTTGGCACCAAATGAGACGGACATGCCGAACATTCCTCTCCCTCACTGCTGAATTCATTGCCGGTGCATGGTTCGCATGCGGAGTTGTCGGCGTTTGGTTCATGACCGTTCGGGCACAACTCACACAAAGTGTGAGCCTCGTTTGGCACCGACCTGCCCTGACATGCAAGACAGTCTCCGCCCTCTCTGCTGACTCGATTGTCGGTGCACGACACGCACATGCTGTTGCCGGCGTTGGCTTCCTGACCTCTCGGGCACACTTCGCATGCGGTGCTGTTTTCGTTGGGGACGGTTTCCCCCGTGCATGACACACATCCGCGGGCGGTTATGATTTCGTTAATGTCGCATGTGGTACATGCGGAGCCGCGGGCGTTTGGAATCTGTCCGGACGGACATGCCTCACAGGCGCTTCTGTCCATGTTTGGCACCATGTCCGGTGCCATGCTTACGCACCTAATGCATGGAGTCGTACCTCCCGGGCTGAATGCGCCTTCAGGACATGCCACACATGTCGTGTCGCCGCTGTCAGACGTGGTCCCGGAGGGGCATGTTATACATGCCGTGTGGAGAGCGTTGGGCGGCATGCCCATCGGACACACCTCGCAATGGATGTTGTCGACGGCTATTCTGTTGTCCTCGCACACCACGCATTGGACGTCGTCCGGGGGATTCGTCAAAGCGGCATTAAACACAGGCACTGTATTGTCCACACATGCCGCGCATTTGGTTCCGTTTTGACTGATTTCGTTGTCATTGCATGCATCACAGCCGGTTCTGTCGTCTCTCGCCTCTTCATAGTCCGGACATGTCCTGCATTCGGTGTTGTCTTCATTGGGCACTTGAAGACCCGGACATGACACGCATTGACCGTTAACGACAATTTGGCTCAATTCGCATGCAATGCATGCGGTGTTGTTTAAGTTTGCCGCCGTGTTGCCCGCGCATTCCATGCATGCGAAGTTGCCCTCGTCCGCCACCGTGTTGCCGGTGCATGGTATGCATGCGACGTGGGATTCGTCGGGGACTGTGTTGCCGGTGCATGCCTCGCATACGGTGTTGTCGAAGTTTGGCACCGTGTTGCCGGTGCATGGCACGCATTCGTTGTTGGAGTCTTCGGCGTTAACGGCGGTATTGGGAACCGTGTTGGTGATGCATTCTATGCATGCCGTGTGTTCGTCGTTTGGCACTTCGTTGCCGGAGCATGTTATGCATGCTTCATTGTTTGCGGCGGCGGCCATTCTTCCGTCGCATACGACACATGCGGTGTTGTCGTCGTTTGGCACCTGGTTGTCTTCGCATGGTATGCATTCGGTGTTAATGGTGTTGGCAATTCTGTTGCCGTCGCATTGGTTGCATTCGGTGTTGTCGGCGTTTGACACTTCACCGCCCGTGCACATTACACATGCGGTGTTGTCGTCATTGGAGACCGTGTTGCCGACGCATATCTCACATCCGGAGTTGTCGGCGTTGGCGACTCTGTTGTCCTCACATGCCTCACATACACTGTTGTCGGAGCTGGGAACTTCTGAGCCGGTGCAAGCCATGCATTCGGTGTGGGCGGCGTTGGGCACTTCGTTGCCGGTGCATGGCTCGCATGCGGTGTTGTCGTCATTGGAGATTTCGTTGTCCATGCATTGCTGGCATGCGGTGTGACCGTCGTTTGGAACACTGCCGCCGGTGCATGCCATGCAGGCGGTGTTGTCGGCGTTGGAGACTTCATTTCCAAGGCATGGCTCGCATGCGGTGTTGCCGAAGTTGGCAATGCGACCTCCCTGGCATGGCACGCATCGGGTGTTGTTGTTAAACACTATTTCATTGTCCGTGCATTCAATGCATTCGTTTTTCTCTTCGTTTGGCACTCTGCTGTCGGTGCATCGTTCACAGGCTCCGCCGTTTATGCTGACTTCATTGGCGGAGCAGGGTCCGCATGTGTTGTTTGTGGTGTCGAATTGCCCGTCCGGACAGACGCATTCGGTATAGTCCATGTTTGGCACCAAGTCTCCCGCGCAGGGGCTGCATTCCGTCATAAAGTCGGGATATCCGCTGTCCGGGCGTCCGGGTTCGTGCAGATTAAAATGCTCGTCTATGACATGACATGTCCAACTGGAGAACGGGTTGCCTGCCCTGCATCGTCTTCTGGCGTCAACCTGTGATTCTTCCTCGTCTATCCCAAAACCTATATACAGGCGGAGTCTTACGACTGAATTTCCCTGTCCTCTATTGCCATTCCACCCATAAGCCGAAGTTGCGCAGCCGACAAATTCTTGAAGATGCGCACATTCTGTTTGATTGTCCGTAACAGCGCTTTCACTTCCTCCGTAGGTGTTTGAGAAAGCTTCTATAAAGCTTCCCGCAAAATAATCTCGTCTGTCCACGCATTCTTCCAACGCTTCTTTCCGAGCGTCTGAGCTTGATTTTCGGTCTGCCAAAGTATCGCCTACGATTCCCAGCGGGTCACCGGGTCCGTACTCTCCCGTGGCAATTGC
>JAWONR010000166.1:0-4302 GCA_033865115.1 Candidatus Persebacter sydneyensis
TACATGTGTTGTTTCCATGATTAAAATACTCGTAACTTTCGCACTCAACGCATGCTGATGAGCCGTCATACTCCTGGTCGGTGAACGAGCATACATTCGCGCTGGGCACGGCGGGAACGCAGGTGGTGTTGTCCGGCGAGTTTGAAACTTCATTGCCGGCGCATGCGACACAATTGGAAGTGCCGTTTATCGCACCCTGGAAGTTCATCGGACAGAGACACTGTGTTTTGTCGGCGGTTGCGAGTCTGTTGCCCTGGCAATTTGTGCAAGAGGCGGTCTTGGTGGCGGTTGCTATTGACTCGCCCGTGCATGCCGTGCAAACACCGTTGTTGCTAAACTGTCCCACCGGACAATCCGCGCATGAGGTTTGTAACGGTGAATTGGTTCGTTCCTGACCGGGGTCACAAGCCGTGCAGGCCGGATTGTCCTTGTCCGAGGGGTTTTGTATGTGTCCGTTCGGACAGTTCGTACATGTGTTGTTTCCATGATTAAAATACTCATGACTTGCGCAGTCAACGCATGCTGATGAGCCGTCATACCTTTGGTCTGTGACCGCGCATACGATGGCGCTGGGCGTGGCGGGTTCGCAGAAGTTCCTATCCGCGTTTGAAACTTCATTGGCGGCACATGCGATACAAGGGGCGCTGCCGTTTATGGTGCCCTCGAAGTTCAAGGGGCAGATACATCTTGTTTTGCCGTCGTCAGCGACTCTTCCGCCCTGGCAATCCGTGCAAGAGGCGGTCTTGGCGCTTGGTGCTATTGACTCGCCCGGGCATGTCGTGCAAACACCGTTGTCGCTAAACTCTCCTGTCGGACAAGCCGAGCATGAAGTTGCCAATGGTGTGTTTGTTCGTCCCTGACCATCCGGACAAACACTACAAGCCGAATTGGCCGCGTCATTGGGGTCTTGCAAATGTCCGGACGGACAGTTCTCACAGAGTCGAGAGCTAGTATCATAATACCGGTGATTGTCGCATCTGTTGCCGCATCCTGTGCCGTCCCACTCTAAGTTCCTGATATGGCAAACCTCCTCGCTGTCGGGGGCGGGGTCGCATGCGGTTCTATCCGCGTTTGAAACTTCATCGGCGGCACATGCCGTGCAAGCGCCGGAGATGCCTACTGCCCCCTCCTGTCCATCGGGGCAGACACACGCCGTGTGGTTGGCGTTTGCCTCTCTGTTGCTATCGCAAGCCGTGCAAGAGCCGCTCCCGGCGGATGCTGCAACTTGCCCGTCCGGGCATGTCGTGCAATTATTATTGCTAAGACCACCGTTGTTGCTAAACTGTCCTGCCGGACAATCCGTGCATGAAGTCTCCAATGGGTTATTTGTTCGTCCTTGACCGTCCGGACAAAACGTGCACGTGGTTATGCCGCTACTTTGCACTTCTCCGGACGGACAATTTTGACAGAACTCATCACTCGGATGAAAAAACTCGTGTGCGGGGCAACTAACGCAGACGTCGGCGGTGGAGTCATATTCTTGATGCGTGAACGCGCATACCTGAGTGCTGGGGGCGGCGGCGATGCAGGCGGTTCTCTCCGGGTTTGAAATTTCATTGCCGGCACATGCGACACAAGGAGCACTGCCGTTTATGGCTCCCTCGAAGTTCTCGGGACATCTGCACGTATTCTCGGCGGTTGCCTCTCTGTTGCCTTGGCAAACCTCGCAAGAGTCGCTCCCGGGAGATGTTGAAACTTGCCCCTCCGGGCATGCGGTACAAACACTGTCGGTATCGGCGGCATTGGCATACTCTCCCACCGGACAAGGCGTGCATGCAACTTGTAATTGTGTTCGTCCCTGACCGTCGGGACAATCCACGCAAACGCTCCCGTCGTCGGGATTTTGCACATGTCCGGCCGTACAAGTAAGACAAATAGTCCTAAACAAAAACTGGTATCCGGGACACTTCTCGCATCGGCCATTGTTAAACACTTCCTTAGTGACCCTGCATACGCTTGGGCTGGGAGGAGCAGGCTCGCAGCTGGTTCTATCCGAGTTTGAAATTTCATTGCCGGCACATTCTGTGCAGGGCAATTGTCCGTCTACCGCACCCATTTGATTCTCGGGGCAGAGACACATCGTTTTGTCGTCGTTTGGCGCTCTGCCGCCTTGGCAAGTGTTGCAAAAGGTGACCCCTTCATCGTTTCTTGCTGAATTGCCCAGGCATGCCTGGCAAATACCGCTGTTTTCAAAATGTCCGACAGGACAATTCGTGCATGAAGTTTGTAATGGTGAATTTGTTCGTGATTGACCGCTGGGACAATCGGTGCACGAAGTTCCCGCGCTATTTGGCACATGTCCCAATGGACAAGCTTCACATTCATTCCGTGACCGATTAAAACGCTCGTGTGAGAGGCAATTAACGCAGGCGCCGCTGGCGGAGTCATATTCTTGATTCGTGTTCGCGCATACCTCAACGCTGGGGGGGGATGGGATGCATGCGCTTCGTATCGTGTTTGGTTGTTGTCCCGCCGGACAAGCCATACATCCGTTGCCTTGGTTGCCGTCTGTTCTTGGTGTGCCGTCAGTTACTGTGCCTTCGGCGCATATACATTTTCCGAAGTCTTCATAACGGTCTTCATAAGTAAATGCAATTCTGCTGGCTATTGTATTGGGCACTTTGCCGGCGGGACAGGCTTCGCAAGCAAGACGGTTGTAATGATTGGCAACATACGTGACGCCGCCTATAGTACGACTTTCACTGGTAGTACCATCTGCGGCAACCTGCCCTGAAGGGCAAGGTTCGCATGTCCTTGCTGTCGGATTATGCATTTGAAGATGGCTACAAGCGCGCTCGCATTCTTGACCAAGTGCAAAGTCTGGTCGGTAAGACCCGGAGGAAATGGTGCAAAATGCGCCACCATCGCACCTCTCTTCTATTTGGTCGCCGCAAGTGGAACTCGACGAGGGGCATTGCAAGCCCTCCTTTGCCGCGGTTTTGGCATCGCTCAGAGAATTCCCCCTATAAGCGATGTTATAAAAAGCCTTGTTTTCGTAAGCTGTGCCTGGTTCCCCATAAGCGGCATATATGCATCCAGTGCCGAAAAATCGGACAAACGTACAGGGTTCAACAGTAGTTGCGCCTGAAATCGCGGCGATGTCAGCTAAACAATCGCGCGCGCCGTTGTTAGTCGCACTACCATAAAAATTATTATCACCACCAGCGGTGATTATCTCTCGCTGAACGCCATTGACTTCAATGACGGCTCTAAAAACCGCAATAACGGCATTAGCGTCTTGAGACGGCATCACTGACACTGTCAAAAAACCCAATGTGCAAAATAAAGACAGCGCGACCCGCCGAGTTGCGACTGAAATTTTGCTAAAAACTTTAATCATCATGGCTCTTTTATTCCTGATTATCTTGTGGAATTGTCTATCTTGGTCACTCCGACCTTTGGCTCAAATTATACCCGAAATTCACGCTTATGACCAAAATTTGCGCAATGTTATGCCCGAAATCAAACAAATCGCAAATTTGCCTCAAAATTCCAATAAAAACAAGAATTCCGGCACTATTCGCGTAACGCCATAACTCATTGAATTACCAAAAGAAGAGGGAGTTTAAAACCCGTAGAACTCTGAAAACCGCCTCTATGAATCCGAAACCCGTTTTTGGAGGTCATCTAATTAACCAAGTTTGGGAGTTATCTCTAACATGTAAAAACCGTCTTTGGAAGTCATCTCTAATTAGCCAAATTTGGGAGTTATCTCTAATTAACTAAATTGAGAGTCATCTCTGATATGTAAAAAACATCTCTAATTAGCCAAGTCTGGGAGTCATCTCTGATTAACCAAAAAAAACGCCCGACTGAAAAGCCGGGCGTCTCTAATCATGCGATGTTTGATTAACGCAACACATCCGCGGGAGCGAAAGTTGTCGCCGACAAACTCGGAGCAACCGAATTGGCACTGGTAACGGCCGTATTTAAGGTCATTTGTTCGCGCAATTCGGCAATGTCGCTACTGATACTCCACAAAAAAGAGAGGACAACAATAAAGCCCACGATGATTACGGCAAATTGAGTGTTTTGAAGGTTCATACTCGCCATTATAACAAAAATTCAGAGATTGTCAAGAAGTTAGTTTGTTTTTGGTTAATTAGAGACCGCCTCTGGAATGCGAAAATCGTCTCTGGAAGTCATCTCTAATTAACCAAATCTGGGAGTCATCTCTGATATGTAAAAAACATCTTTGGAAGTCATCTAATTAACCAAAATCTGAAAGTCATCTCTGATTAACCAAAAAAAACGCCCGACTGAAAAGCCGGGCGTCTCTAATCATGCATGCGAGCTAACAAC
>JAWONR010000167.1:0-4130 GCA_033865115.1 Candidatus Persebacter sydneyensis
GTGATGTTTCGTCCAAAGTGTTGGCGGTGACGGTGTTTGTGGCGAGCGCGGGACCGGCGACAATTTGAACGGGAATTAAACAACGCTCCGCAATATTCTCATTGTCATCGATGTCATAATCACGCTGCCATCCCGCATCCAAACAATCGGCGGCGTTGTATTCAGCCGTCTCTCCCGCCGGCAGCGGCGCGGCACACAACACATCCTCCATCAAGTTCACAAAAAACGCCTCCTGTCCGGACGGACATTCACAGGCGGTGTTAAACTCATTTGGCACTTGAACACTCGGACACAACTCGCACGTACCCGCGTTGTCAATCTGTCCGCTCGGACATTCACATGCGGTCTTTGATGAGTTTATAACCTTCCCCCCCATGCATGCCTCACACACGCCGGCGTTGTCGATTAGGGAGCCGGGACATTCACATGCGGTGTTTGAAAGGTTTGGTGTTTGACCGCCCGTACACACCACGCATGCATTGCCGTTGTCAATCTTGTCGTCCGGACATCGACACATGTCATTGGCGATTTCAGTTTGTTCCATCGGACACACGCATCCGTCACCCGCCGCGTTTTGCACTTTGTTGCCCGGACAAGTCATTGTCTGTGCGGCACACATGCCGTCTGCGTTTTCAACCAGCGAGCCGGGACATTCACATCTGCCGCTTGTCAAGTCCGCCACTTTGCCGCCCGTGCAGGTCACACATTCCAGACCGTTCTTAATCTGTCCGCCCGGACACACACACATCCCGCCCGGAGTCGGAGACTGTCCGCGCGGACATGCGCAAACTCCCGACACTTCAATCTGCCCGCTCGGACATGAGCAGGCGGTGTTTGATGAGTTGATAACCTTCCCGCCCGTGCAGGACATGCATGAGTCGCCCGTCTGAATCTGTCCGCTCGGACATTCACACATGTTGTCCCCCGCTCCCGGGATTTGTCCGACCGGACAAACACAAACCTCCCCCGATGAGTTTGGCGTTGTATCACCGAGACATGTCTCACAGACACTTCCGTTTTTAATTTCACCGGACGGACATGCGCAGTTGTCCCCTCCCGCATCGTTTTGTTCGGGAGGACAAACACATTCCGTTCCCGCCGAGTTTTGCACCTTGTCGCCCGTGCAGTTTAAAGCCTGTACCACCGCGACACAAATATTTTGGTCGTTCTTAACCAATGAACCCGGACATGCGCATGTGTTGTTGACGTTTTCAATTTGTCCGCCCGGACAAATGCATGCCGTTCCCGCCTGATTGATGACTCTTTCACCCGGACATGTCTGACATTGACCGCCGACTTCAATTTCTCCGCTCGGACATTCGCATGCGTTGTTTGCGGCTTCAATCTGTCCGCTCGGACAAACACAACTGTCTCCCGCGGAGTTTTGAACTCTTTCACCCTCACAGGTTATTCTCTCCGGCTCACAGACACCTTCGGCGTTCACAACATTTCCGCTCGGACATTCACAGGCGGTGTTTGATGTATTTGGCGACTCACCGTTTTCGCATGCCGCGCATCTCGCACCGCCCTCACTGACTTCACCGGCAACGCATGTCTGACATTCACTAACACCGCCGCCGGGAAACACTCTGCTTGGTCCGGTGCCGTCGTCACAAACACAGATGGAGTTGGCGTCAAGCACTTGTCCGACACGACAAACACATCCGTTTAACTCACTGTTTGCCACTTTGTCATTCGGACATGGCGAACATCCCGCGCCTTCATGAATAAGTCCGCCGGTACATTGACACATGCCGTCCGCGTTTTCGGCTTGTCCGCTCGGACAGCTGCATGTGCCGTCAACATTTGGAATTCTTTCATTGTCCGGACATTCACATGCCGTGTGGTCGGTGTTGGAAGTTTGAACCCCCGGGCATGCCATGCATGCCGCCCCACTCATGCTGAACTCATTCCCGGTGCATAACTCACAACCGTCGTTGTTGGCGTTTGCCTCCTGTCCGTCGGGACAAACCGCACATGCCGCACCGCCCGTACTCACTTCATCACCGGAGCATGGCTCACAACCGTCTCTGGCGGCGTTTAACTCCTGTCCGTCCGGACATGGGTCACATCCGCTGTTGGTGTCATTTGGAAGTCCGCCGGCGGGACACATTGCACATGCCGCACCGCCCGCACTCACTTCATCACCGGTGCATGGTTCACAACCGTTTTTGGTGTTGTTTGCCTCCTGTCCGTCCGGACATGGTTCACATCCGCTGTTGGTGTCATTTGGAATTCCAACACCGGGACACACCGCACATGCCGCGCCGCCCGTGCTGAACTCATTGCCGGCGCATGGACGGCAATCGGTGTTGTTGGCGTTTGCTTCATGTCCGTCCGGGCACAAATCACAACTGTTGTTGCCGGCGCCCGGCACTCTGTCGCCCGTGCATGCCGTGCACACCGCCGCAATGTAGGCTTCATGTTCATCACACAACGTGCATACCGTGCCGCGTGCGTTTTTCATTGTGCCTGCCTGACATGGCATGCATGAACTTTGACTGCTGTTTGGTATCTGTCCAACCGGACATTCCATGCATGACGTCCCCGACCTCACCGAATTTTCGGGACATCTGACACATGCGGAGTTGTCGCCGTTTGGCACCATGTTGTTTGTACATGCTATGCAGGCGGAGTTGTTGGAGTTTGGAACTCGGGAACTGATGCATGTCTCGCATGCGGAGTGGTCATTGTTGGGAATTGTATTGCCGGTGCATGCCACGCATTCATTGTCAACCGCCACCGAGTTGCCCGTACATTGTATGCAGGCGGAGTTGTCATTCATGGTGACTCTGTCCATATCGGCGCACACCACGCATGCCGCGCGAGCAGTGTTGGGCGCTTCATTGCCGGTGCATGGCACGCAGGCGGAGTTGTCACCGTTTGGCACTGTATTGCCGGTGCATGCCACGCATGTCCCGCCGGATTCAATTGTGTTTATCGCGCATTGAATACATTTGGAGTGGTCTTTGCTCGGTATTGTGGAGCCCCCGCATGCCATGCAACCCGTGTTGCCGGAGTTTGGAACTCCATTAAACGCCGCGCATGTTATGCATTCGGTGTGGATGGTGTTTGGCACCGTATTGCCCGTACATGACACGCAGGCGGAGTGGTCTTCATTTGGAACTTGTTCGGTCGGCAGACATGCCACACATTGAAGATTGTCACTGTCCGCCGCGGTGGGTCCCTGACATTCTATACAATCGGTGGCAACTCCCGGCGCGCCGTTCAACACATAACCTCCTTCACAGGCCATGCATTCGGTATGGTCGTCGTTTGGCACTTCAGTGTCCGGACATGCCATACATGCGGTGTTGTCATTGGCCGCCACGGTTCGTCCTTCACACTCGGTACAACCGGAGTTGTTACTGTTTACCATGGTTCCGCCGGTGCATGATTCACATGCGGTGCGGGTGTCGTTGGGAGCCTGATTACCTTCGCATGGCACGCATACGCTGTTGATGCTAACTTCATTAACTTCACATGTATTACATGCCACAATGCCCTGGTTGGTACTTGAGCGTTCATTTTCCGTTCCATCGGGGCAGACACAGGAGCTAAAATCACTATTTGGAATTAGATGACTTGGACAGTGACTACAGGTTGGTATTGTTGATCTATGACCTCTTTCAGGATTATCTCCGGGAGCTCCCCTGGTACATCGGTCGGTTTGGGCATTTTGGCATTTCTCGAAGGCGTCATTAGAGGCATCTTCCGGAGTCTCGCCCAATCCCCAATAAATATTGTCGCCGGCGGCGTGAGCGATATCAACACATCCGACAAACGTTCCTCTCAATTGACAAGCAGACGCCACGGGTCGAGCGGCTTCCTGCCGGGGGTCAGTAAGCCAGGCGGAGACTCTATCCTGGCAGATTCTCAGAGCCAGAGCGCTTGCCTGCGGGATAGTGAGGTTCTCTCCGGCGGGACCGACAGTTCCGGCGATTTGCCGAGCGGTATTAACTGCGGGAAACTCGATTCTGGCATCGGCATAAGCGCCGACGGCATGAGCGTGATTTAGCGCGAAAAGGCAGCTCCAAAAGACGACAATTACCGCCAAGACGCGGGATAAAGCCCGGTTTTGTCGGTTTTTCGGTCTTTCGGATTCGCCGATTATTGCGAATTTATGTATT
>JAWONR010000168.1:0-3857 GCA_033865115.1 Candidatus Persebacter sydneyensis
CCTTCGCCGATGATTATTTCCCCCACGGGACACAAAACACATTCGGTTCGCAGTCCGTTGGCTCGTTCTTTGTCGGGGCATGCGGTGCATGAAGCTTGTCCGACGGAAGCCGCGATGCTGGTGCTGTTGCATTGTTCGCATGAATTGGCGGAGGCGTTTTCAAAAGTGCCGACGGGACATGCAGAGCATGAAGTCCCGGCGGAGTTGGAGACAAACCCGGGCTGGCATGAGGTGCATGAGTCACTTCCTTCATCATTGTTGATTTGTCCGACGGGGCATGACGCGCATTGACTGTCTTCGGCGGCGGCGAAAGTGCCGACTCCGCATGCCTCACATCCAAAGCCGGTGTCATCCGGAACATGTCCCGTGGGGCATGTTTGACAGATGTTGCCGTGTGTCGGAATTTGATTTGACGGACATTGAACTGAAAAGTCAACACATTCAGACAGAGTTATGTTGGATGTTTTTCCGAGCGGACACTCCTGACACTGTCCGTCTCCTCCGAGGATTGAACCGGGAGAACATGAGACACATTCATCGCGCGCGGCGTTGGAGACCTGCGGCAAATCACATGTCGTACATTCGGTGAGTCCGGAGGCGGCGGTGATTGAATTGTTTGCACATGGCTCGCATGAATGCGTGTTGGTGTTGTGAAAGTCTCCGGCGGGGCATAATTCGCATTGAGCGCGTGCGGTGTCGGGAATTTGACCGTTGGGACATGCCGTACAGTCACCGGGTGAATCACTTCGGATGTCACTGACATGTCCGGCGGCGCAGTCGGTGCATGAGTTGGCGTTGTTGGCGGCGTCTTGAAAAGTTCCGCTGGGGCATGCGACACATTCATTGCCGGCGCTGTTGACAATCTCTCCGTCCGGACATCGTTCACACCGGGCGTTGTTGTCGGTTGGCAGTGTTCCGGCTTCGCATGGAATGCAGGTGTCAATGGAGCTGTTTGGCACTTCATCACCGGTGCATGCCTCACACGAGCCGTCACTGAGCAGTATTGCTCCGGCGGGACAGCTAATACACATGGTTTTAAGACCGTTTGCGACCTGTCCGACACCGCATGGCGTGCATGTCACGGTTTCCATGTTTTCGGCGATGGTGTCGCCCGCGCATCTTTGACATGCGCCGCCTGCGTCGGAGTTAAACAATCCCGGTTCGCATGGCGTGCATGTCGTGCTTCCGGATACGGAGGAGCGACCGACCGGACAGTTGTCGCATGAATTGTTTGCGGCGTTTTCAAAGGTGCCGGCGGAACACGCGGTACATTCGGTTTCATTGTTGTCGGAGACATGTCCGGCGGCGCAGTCCCGGCATGTCCGGGAGGCCGAGTCATAAAAGGTTCCGGCGTTGCATGTTATGCATTCGGTTTGTGCGGCGTTGATAAACGTCCCGGTGTTGCATGTCGTGCATGAAGTTGAACGGGCTGTGGAGAATTGAGTCGCCGGACATGTTTCGCATGAATCAGTGGAGGCGTTGTGAAAGGTTCCGGCGGCGCAGTCCTGACATGTGCCGGACACTCTGACCTGTCCGGCGCCGCAGTCACAACCGGTTCCATCGGAGGTCGGTGTTGCGCCTTCCGGACATGCACAGGCGTCACCCGCCGAGTTTGACACGAATCCGACCGGACATGATGACACACATGCGGCTTCATATTGTCGTCCGGTGATTCCCGTTTCCGTCAATGACGCGCAGTTCGTACAGACGTCTCCGGTTTTGGTGAACAGTTCACCCGAGCCGCATGATGTGCATGTGTGAGTTGCGTCATCATAATCCATTCCCATGTCCGTGCATTGAATTTGGCACACGTCGTTTTTGTTGGGAGCGTCATATTCGGTTCCGTTTTCCATGCATTTGTTTCGACATCCGACATGCGAGGTGCCGCCGTCTGCAAAGTCGGCCTGTCCGCTGGGACATTCGGTGCATATTCCGCCCGCCCAGCTAAATTCGGCATAAAATTCACCGCAGTCAACACAGGAGTCGCCGACGGGGTTTATGGCGCCGGGAGTTTCTCCCAGTGACGCGGTGCCGGGAGTTTCTCCGACCGCGCATTCACTGCAGCCTGTTCCGTTTGAGTTTGGTATTTGTCCGGCATCACAGGAAACACATCTGATTCCGGCGGCTCGACTTGAGTCAAAGTATTGGTTGCTCGGACAGACGGTGCATTGTCCGGTTGCGGCGTTGAAGTCCTGATTTTTCAACGCGCATGACACCGCCGTGGAGTTGCATCCGGTTCCATCGGCGTTTAGAGACTCTCCTGTCGGGCATTCACACAGAGTTCCCGCCGGGTTTGGCGCGAATCCGGACGGACATGATGACACACATGCGCCGGCATATTGTCGTCCGGTGATTCTTGTTTCCGTCAAAGACGCGCAGTTCGTACAGACGTCTCCGGTTTTGGCGAACAGCAGACCCGAGCTGCATGATGTGCAGGTGTGAGTTGTTTCATTATAATCCATGTTCATGTCGGTGCATTGAATTTGGCACACATCGTTTTTGTCCGGAGCGTCATATTCGGTTCCGTTTTCCAGGCATCTGCCTCGGCAGCCGGCATTGGAGTTGCCGCCGTCGGCAAAGTCCACCTGACCGCTGGGACATTCCGTACATGTTCCCCCCGCCCAGCTAAATTCAGTATAGAAGTCGCTGCAATCAACACAGGAGTCGCCGTTGGCCTGTATCATGTTGGGAGACGTGGTGCCGGGAGTTTCTCCGACTGCACATTGACGGCAGCTTGTTCCGTTGGTGTGTGGTATTTCTCCCGCACTGCAAAAGGAACATCTGTTTCCGGCGGTTTGACTTGCGTTAAAATATTGGTTGGACGCGCAAATCCGGCATTGTTGGTTGACGGAGTCGAAGTCTTGATTTGCACTTGCGCATGACGCCGCGGTGAATTCACAGCCGGTTCTGTCGGAGTTCACAGCCTGCATGTTCGGACATGAGGTGCAGGTGTTGTTGACGACATATTGCGCGGCGGGGCACAGTTCGCACATGTTGCTGGAATTTCGTATTTGTCCGGGCATGTTGCATGTTGCGTCGCATCCCATCACCGTTGCGTGACCGTTTCTGATGTTGGTGTTGTCACATGCGAAAGTTATAACCTGGTCGGCGGTTATGGGACAGGTGAAAAAATCGTTATTGCAGTGGGCCCTTGCGGCAGCGCGGCAATTGTTTCTGCTGCGGGCGGAGGAGAGTGCCGACCCTGCGTCATCACCAATTACGTAGGAGAAAAACAATCCGCCCAGAGCCTGGGAGTTCGGATTTACTGAAGTCGTAAACATGCCGCCGTAACAAGTGTTGACAATCACGTCTTTAACCTCGCATGCCGAGTGGACGCCTATCACATTGGCGGCCACGCTTGCTGACCGGCTTTGGCAGTCTGCAATTGCCGCCATATTGGCGTCTTCCTGATTAGCATGATTGAGCGCAACACCATATATTTCAACGCGACCGTTAACATTTTGAGATCTGGAGCTATAAACCCCTTCGGCAATCGCGCCGTAGGCTCCCGCAGAGAGAGTTGTCAGGCTCGTGATTAAAACGAGCGATGTATACGCGACAAAACGCGCGAAAGTGTTGTGATGTTTGTCAAAAATCTTCATTATCCGCTCCTCTTTCACTGTTCATCTTTTTTTGTAACTCCTATTTCGCCGAATAAGGCGACATTTGCCGATATTATAGCAGAAAATCAATGAAACCGGCAAAATGACACTCGCAAACGCCGATAATTCCGCCCGTTATGGGAATTTCCACCACTCCCGGAGTTTCCGCAGTCTCGAAACCCCTCTCCAGTGATGAAAATCCCGCGAATCTCCGCGAAAATGGACTCAAATTAAACAACCGAAGTCATCTCTAAT
>JAWONR010000169.1:0-3615 GCA_033865115.1 Candidatus Persebacter sydneyensis
CCGGACATTCAACACACATCGTCCCCGCCGCGTTCGGAATCAACGACCCGACACATCCCGCACATGCCGCACCGTCCATGCTAATCTCACCATCCGAACATGCCAGACAGTCATTAGTGTTCGCTGCCGACTCCATGCCATCCGGACAGACACATTCCGACCTGTCGCTGTTCGCCACTCTAACACCTGAACATGGATAACATGGCTCGCCGTCCCGGGCCACATTATTGCCCGTGCATGACGTACATGAGCCTTCACTCGAACCCGGCTCCATTCCATTCGGACAGAAGCAATCGGTATTAATGTCGTTCGCAATTGTCACTCCCGGACATAAATTACAAATACCGCCGTCCCTGCTGAAACTGTTGCCCGTGCATGACATGCATGCCGTATCACTGCCCGGTACCGACTCCATTCCATTCGGACAAATACATGCCGTACTGTCCGCGTTTATCTCTCTGACTCCCGGACATGATGAACAAGCCGCGCCGCCCGTGCTCACTTCTCCGCTGGAACATGCCACACATGCCACATTGCCGTTCGGCTCCATTCCATTCGGACAAAAACATGCCGTATTGTCCGCGTTTACCACTCTAACCCCCGGACATGATGAACAAGACGCGCCTCCCGTGCTTATTTCATTGCCAGAGCAGGGCATACAGCCGGTATTCGTGGCATTTCTCTCTTGTCCATCCGGACACAACGAACAAGACACTCCGCCCGTGCTCACTGAATTGCCGGAACAGGGTATACAGCCGGTATTGTCGCCATTCGCCTCTTGACCATCGGGACAGACCCCACAAGCCGAACCGCCCGTGCTCACTTCATTGCCCGTACAGTCATTACATGCCGTATTGTTCGCATTCGCCTCCGAACCATCCGGACAGGCCGCACAAGGTTCGCCGCCCAAGGCGACTTCATTGCCCGTGCATGCCACACATGCCGTATCGCCGTCCGGTCCCATTCCATCCGGACAGAAACATTCGGAATTGACGGCGTTCACAGTTCTAATCCCCGGACATGGCGCACAAGCCGGTCCGCCCTCGCTGAATTCATTGCCCGTACAGGCATTACATGCCGTATTGTCCGAATTCACCTCTTGTCCACCACGACACTGCCTACAATCCGCGCCGCCGGAACTGTAAGAATTTGGACCTCCGCTGGCAGTGCAGGGATCACATCCGGTATTGAGGGCATTTCTCTCCTGTCCATCGGGACACACGTCACAAGCCGCGCCGCCGGAACTGACTTCAATACCCGTACAGGCAACACATCCGGTATTGTTGGAATTCGCCTCTTGTCCATCGGGACACACGGCACAATTCGCGCCGCCGGTGCTGACTTCAAGACCGGTACAGGCAACACATCCGTCACTGTCGGCATTCGCCTCTTGTCCATTGGGACACGCGGCACAAGCAGTACCGCCGATTCTGCTGACTTCAATGCCGGTACAGGGAACACATCCGGTATTGCTGGAATTCGCCTCTTGTCCAGCCAGACATGATGCAGCACAAGCCCCACCGCCGGTGCTGATTTCCTGACCGACACAGTCATCACATCTGCTGTTGCTGGAATGCGGCTCTTGTCCATTCGGACACAATCGGCAACCTTGCTGGTTTGTGTTGGGCACCATATTTCCCGTACATGCCATGCAAGCGCTGCGGTCTGAGTTCGGCACCATATTTCCCGTACAGGCTATACATGCGGAACTGTCAGAGTTACGAACCATGTTTCCCTCACATTTTCTATCGCAATACACATTGACGTCTCCTTGGTCGCGGCAATGGCTTCTGATCTCTGTATTTGCCATGGCTGCGGCTCGTGTTGCGCCAAGGTTATATTCCACACCAAAGGCATTCGCGCTTCTGAAGTTAGTATTCTTGTATACGCATACAGCCACACATTGGTTTTCGAAAACCATGCTGGGACCAGGCGCATTACCCTGACCCTGAAATGTCGGATCTACTCCCCTGCAATTATTTTTCACCCCAGTGTAGCCAGAAATGCTCGAGAGGCCAGCCAGATTCGCCTCGCATGCTGTTTGTGCGACGGTTTTTGCACCGGATGGCCCTTCTGCAGTAGGAACGTTAGTCGAGACACCGTACGCGCCGTGAAAATGCGCAGTCCCAAGAGCGGCATTGCCGATAGCCAAAGCACCGTAGGCGTTTGCGGAGTGATGGGTCACAATTACACCGAAAAAGACGGCGGAGAGTATTAAGATTTGCCCGATTGTTCGCTTAGTCATAATTCACCTCTTAATTGGCTATTTGCTAATAGGGTAATTTTATCAAAAATTGCGGTTTTTTTTGCCGGAATTATCAAAAATATGCCATTTTTTGACAATTAGAAGACAATTAGTGGTATTTTTTCCACAATTCCAATTCCGTCTCTCCTCACAGTTCCCTCCGCAAGTGGAGTTGGAGTCCGGCATTTTCGCCGACACTTTCGGCTTCCTGCCAAGCCAGAAACGCTTTTGGCGAGACCGTCCATTGATTTAAGACGACATCCGCGCCAAGACTGAGTCGGTTTTGCCAGGAGTCATTAAGTCCTCGGACTTTCCAATCGGCGGTATAGGCGGATTGCAGAGTCCAGACACTCCAACTCTTGTGAGCGGAGAGTGAAAACTCGGTATCGGCATCCAGTCCCTGAGCGGTGCTGTTAACACTTGCGGCAAAGACATCCCCCTTCCACGCCGTCCCGGAGCCATAAATCCAGTCATTAAGAGCGCCGCCGGAATGAGTCTGAGCCGCCTGCCAATATCCCCTCCAGTTGTCGGCATGATATTCAAACTTGGAGCCATAAACATAAACGCCGCCGCGGTCATTAACGGCAAACTCAGCCTGCGGCGTCCAGTTATAATAGATGGAGTCGCCGCTGGCGAGGAACCAACTCATAACAATGACGCCAAACGCTCCTACCCCGGCGACAATTTGTTTGGACCGTGTTCCGCCGCCGTTGTCGGCATTTACGGCGGTTCGTGTTTGACTTGGCAGGATGTTGCTGATTCCGTTCGGCACAATGACGATTTCCAGCACTTCATTTGCACCGAAGTTTCTCGCCTGCGGGAAACTTCCTCTGACATTGTTGTTGGAGGTCGTGCCAAACACATCCGGGCAAAGCGGGTCACTTCCGTCATAGTTTTCATGACTTCTCATAATGCATGAATCCGAGGCAACACCGGGCACCAACTCCACATTGTTCGGAGTTGCATCATTCAACACGGAGGCGACAGTTGCAGACACGGTGGAAGTCACCGGCGCGGCGACAATACGAAACGGAATTAGACAACGTTGTGCGAGATTGCGGTTGTCATCGGCGACAAAGTCGTCCTCCCATCCTGCATCACTGCATGCGACCGGATTATAAGCGCCGGCGACAACCGGCAACGCCGGCGCGCAGAGTGGTCCGGAGACGTCATTAACGACAAACGACTCCAAACCTTCGGGACATTGACAAAGTCTGTCGATTTCCATGAGGTCTCCGGGGCAATTCGGGTCACTTTGCGGAGCACAAACACCGGTGTCGTCTTCAATTGTGTCGGGAGGACAAACACAAACGGAATTGTCGGCGTTTGCAACTCTGTCATTAAGACATGTCATACATCCATCTCCGTCC
>JAWONR010000170.1:0-3538 GCA_033865115.1 Candidatus Persebacter sydneyensis
CCTGCATGGTTTGTGCGGCGGGTGAAGGACGAACAAGCTCACAAACTTCATGTACAACCTGTCCCGACGGACAATTTAGTGACGGAGACGGTGTTTGCGAACGATGCCCGAACAACCAAATACCAAACAGCGGGAAAACCGGCTGCACGGGATGCAACGGCGGCAGAGAGGCGGACAGCAACGGCGTTCAATGTGTCTGCCCAAGCGGACAAATGGGTCCCGTCAACAGTTCCAACACTTGCCAGGCATGTACCGGCAATGAAATTTCAAACTTGAATAGAACCGCATGCATTCCCCCCGAACCCAGTGTTGATGTATGCGCGGTTACGGCTCAAATATTTAGCGGCGGAAGATGCGTCTTTTGCCCCGGACACCAGTATTTTAATTCAACAAACAACCAATGTGCGACATGTCCGGTCGGACATGTGCAAAATGCCGCCGACCGGGATAACTCCGCCTGCCTCGCTTGTGATGACGGTGAAGGACGAACAAGCTCACAAACTTCATGTACAAACTGTCTCGAGGGACAATTTAGCAGCGGAAACGGTGTTTGCGGACGATGTCCCGTCAATCAAATACCAAACAGCGGGAAAACCGGATGCACTTCATGCAGTGGAGGCAGAGAAGCAAACAGCGACGGCGTTCAGTGTATATGCCCAAGCGGACAAATGGGTCCGATAAACGGCTCCAACAACTGCCGGGCATGTGCCGGCAATGAAGAGTCAAACTCAAACAGAACCGCATGCATGCCCGCCCCGCCCAGTGTTGGAGTATGTGCGTTCACATCTCAAATGTTTAGCGGCGGAAGATGCGTCTCTTGTGACGGACACCGGTATTTTAACTCGGCAAACAACCAATGTACGAATTGTCCGGTCGGACATGTGCAAAATCCCGCCGACCTCGACAATGCGGCCTGTATGGTTTGTCCGCACGGCGAAGGTCGAACAATTTCACAAACTTCATGCACGGATTGTCCAAACGGACAATTTAACAACGGTGACGGTGTTTGCCAACAATGCCCCGGCAACACAATATTAAACAGCGCGAAAACCGGATGTTTATCCTGCCTCGGCAACAGAGAGGCGTTCAACAACAACACACAATGTCGCTGCCCGGACGGACAAGAAGGTTCCATAGACGGCTCCAACAATTGCCGGGCATGTGCCGCCGATGAAGTTTCAAACGGAAATAGAACCGCATGCATACCCGGACAACCCAGCAACAATGTGTGCAACGCAAGGTTTCAACAGTTTGTCGGCGGAGACTGTGTCTCTTGTCCCAATCTCCAGTATTTTAATTCGGCAAACAGCCGATGTGCGACATGTCCCGCCGGACATGTGCAAAACCCAGACGACCTCGCCAACTCGGACTGCATGGCCTGTCCGGACGGTGAAGGACGAACAAGCTCACAAACTTCATGCACGGATTGTCCAAACGGACAATTTAGCAGCGGAAACGGTGTTTGCGGACGATGCCCCGGTGACCAAATACCAAACAGCGGGAAAACAGATTGTACTCCCTGCAACGGCGGCAGAGAGGCAAACATAAACGGCGTTCAGTGTGTCTGCCCAAGCGGACAAATGGGTCCGATAAACGGCTCTGACAATTGCCGGGCATGTCCCAGCAATCAAATTTCAAATGCAACTCGAACCGCATGTGCGTCATGCCCATTCGGACAAATATTCTCCAACGGCTCATGCCTGACATGCCAGGGCGACCTTGTGGCTAACAATGCTCGAACCATGTGTGTTTGTCCGACTGGACAAGAACCCCTCGGCAACAATTGCCGACCATGCGACAGTGACCAAGTCAGTGACGGAGGAACATCATGCCGGGAATGCGGCGCGGGACAACAGGCAAATGACGCAAACTCAATGTGCGTCAGCTGCCCCGCCGACACAGTCAGCTCCGGTGACGGAGACTGCACCTCATGCCGTTTCGGAACCGGAGTGCCAAACCCCGCCAAAACCGAATGCGTTTTAATGTGTGCGGACGGCACAATTATCTCCCCCGGACAAACATGCGAGGAAACCTGCGCGGCGAACTTCCAAGACTATGACGCAGATGCAAAAACATGCATCCCATGCACCGGCAACAACTATTTTAACAACGGCGCATGCGAAGCATGTCCCGCCAACTTGTTGCCAAGCTCCAACCGAAGCGCCTGTGAATGTCCCGTCGGACAAGCTCTGCAAGGCGGCTCATGTCAGACATGTCCGGACGGCATGGGAGTTGATGACAACGGCACGGGATGTGAAACATGCGCATCAACTCAATTCAGCAAAGATGACGGCGTTTGTCGCAGTTGTCCCCCGGGACAAAAGCCTAATGTCGCTCAAACTGAATGCCTAATACAAGCGACATGCCGAAACGGAACAACTATCAGACCGACTTTGGGGGAAGTGTGCGAAGAAACATGCTCCCAACGCTTTAGTGACTATGACCCGGCGACACAGGCATGTGTTGAATGTGAAGACGGTGAATTCTTTAACGGCGCGGTATGCGCGGGATGTCCCGAAGACAAACTGCCAAACTCCGAAGGAAGCGCCTGTGTTTGTCCGGCGGGTGAAACAAACTATCGAACACAAAACGGCGAAATTTGTGCGGCGACACTGCCCGATTATCCGGCGGAATCCGCCGCCGTTTATACAGTCTCCAGATGCGAGCTTCATGGCTGGAACACGTTGTATAACATTGACTCTCAAATGAGAATCGCCGAACTGTGCGAGATTCCAGTGACAATCACCGGCGGCTCCACAACTCCCGGCGCGTTAAGTGAAACCGCCCCCGCGCCTTTACGACTGACTCCCGGAGACGAATATGACGCCTGTCTGATGCGCGCGCACCCGTTACATGAAAACGCGGCGAGTTTCCAGTCATGTGCAACGATATTTGGCTCGCCCTCCACGGGCATGCAGTTTCCCATCGCCGCGCAATACCGCGAGAATGAACGTGTGCGCGTTACTATTTTGCCAAACGGACAAATTCAAGTGCTGCCTTCCATCTTTTCCGCCGATGTCGAAGTTGCCAGCGATGAGAATGTTAATAAACTCATCTTTGGCGGCGTTGCGGCGGTGGCGTTGTATGCATTTGTGTTTAGCGGCGGCGATGTTGAATCATTAAACTGGCAGCCGAAAGCCGAAATGCGTCACAACAACGGCAGGAGTTATTACGCCTATGGTTCACGTTTGGGTTTTGCCTCCAATGATTGGAGCGGTTATTGGGAGGCGTTACAGACTCGCATCGGCGGCAACACGGGTGACTGGGTTTACGGCGCGGGAGCAAAATGGACGGGCGATGTTTTCGCCGCGTCTTTGGCAAACACGACTCGCGGATTGAATTCGGACACCGCCTTTTCACTGTCGGCGCAAAAACAATGGAGAGTTTGGACTTTGGAATCGTCCTACGCCTCTGACTTTCGCATTGATGATTTAAATACGACATGGCAAAACCGTCTCGGTGTCGGCGCGGGCGCCGTCTACGACAAATGGACAGTCACGCCAAGAGTGGAGTTGTCATGGCAGGACGCCAAACTCAC
>JAWONR010000171.1:0-3512 GCA_033865115.1 Candidatus Persebacter sydneyensis
ACATGCTCGCCTGCATCGTTTAACATGATCTCCCTGCCTTCCGCACACTGGCATTCACGACTTCCCGACTCCGGATTCACATAGGCGCCAGCCGGGCAGGGGGAGCAGTTTAAGAATTCATAAGCGGGTTCATTATTCCCATCACCCCCGTTAGCCCCCAGAGCATCATGGTCGGGCTCAAGATGGTTGAGGAATATCCAATTGCCGTCCCGCCATTGACCGGGGTCGTAATAATGTGTCGTGGGACAGTGAATACAAAGCTTGTTCGCCTGATTAAAAGTCGCATACGTGTTAACCGTCTCTCTTTCACCATTAGGCGGCCTTATTTGAAGCACAGTGGTGTCATAAATCTGATTGTCATTCGCATCGTGCTTATTGGTGAAGTATGTGTAAAAAGACGGATAAGCGTCCTCCTCACATGCCGAATAGCAGCTTTGTCTCAGCCTAAGCTGTTGAGGCGCCACGCCATAAGGGTCGGCTATGTCGCCGTTCGGACACTGTATCACGCACCAATATTGACTTGCATGCGCAAATGTTCCTTCGGGACATGCCACACAGGCGCCCGTCGAGTGGGAATATCTTTCATTGTCCCCGCATGTTATGCATTCGCTTTGTTCGGCATTGGCGAATTCCCCGTCGGTGCAGGTTTCGCAATGGCTGTTTACGCCGTCGTTGATTGTATTATAGGGACAACGAACGCATGCACCATCAGCGAATCTGTGACCGGGGTCGCAGGAATGACACTCGCCGTCACGGATAATTTGTCCCTCTTCGCAGAACACACATGCGCTTTTATCATCACTGACCGTCTGACTCGGGGCACAAGCTCTACATTGTGTTCCCCCCGGACTGAATTCGCGGTCCTGACAAGGAACACAACTGATGCGGTCCACACCACTTTCCTGTCCCGCGGGACATGCCGTGCATTCCGCAGCGCCGTCCGCGGAATAATGTCCTTCCGGACATTGTGTACATCTTGCCTCTCCCGCCGCCCTGTAGTCACCCGCCGGACAGGCGACACATTCCCTGGCATTGTTGTCGTCCCTTACCATTCCCGCAGGACATTCATTACATTCGGTTGAACCTATCTCCAAATGGGCTCCATGGACGGAACGGGTAAAGGAGTTTGAGGGACACTCGATACAACCATCTGCCGACCCCGGTTCATTAGAATAAAACCCCTTGTGACACAGTTCACAAACAGTATTAACTTGAACCGGTGCAGTAGGTCGTACTTGTTGTCCCAACGGGCATGCTCTACATGCCCCTCCGTTGCCGTCGCTGACATGACCCGCCGGACATGATTCGCATTCGCCGCCCGACACACTGGTTTCACCGGCCGGGCATGGTATGCATTCGCCGTGCTCAACGGAAAGGAAAGTGTTCGCCGGACAAGGAATACATTCGCTGTCTAGGGCGAACTCTCCGTCAGGACATGCCTCACACCGCCCCGTGATTGTCGACCATGTCTGGTTGCCGGTGCAGGCTTTATTACACAAGCCGTCAATAATGCGGTCGCCTTCGCCGGCACAAGGCATGCAAAGTCCGCCCAACTGACCGGGCGCCATTCCCGGGTCACAAAAATGTATCGTTGAATCGGCAATTCTCTCCGCGCACCTGGCACTGTTTGGACCTCTGATGTCGCAGTTGGTACACCGACCGTCTATCCCCCAATGAGAACGAAGTCCGCGGTCACAACATGCACTGCCGTCCGAAGGTCTCGCACTGTCTCCCTGTGGACATTCCGTGCATGACCGGTGTTCGGTTTGCCAATCAGGTATCGAGCCCGAAGGACATCTGTTACAAGTGCGATGTCCTGCATGATGCTCGCCCGGGTCACAGTTGCGCCTGCAGCCATTCGGCGTGATTTCATCGGGAATAAAACATGGTATGCATCTTGAACGCTCCGCATTCGGTCCATGACCATGGTCTCGGCATGAAAAACATCGAGAACCGCTCTCTGACACCTGGTAATCCGGACATCTCCGACAACCTTGAAGATTCGCCGTCGGCCAGAAACCATCCGGACAATCCTTGCACTGACCGTTGTCATCACTGTATTCGTAATCCCAAGTGCTGGACGGACAGGGGATGCATCCGGTGCCGTCAAAGTTGGACTCCAATCCGGGTCCGCAAATCCGCGCCCGTTGCGCTTCTGCGGGTTCGGGGGCGACAACGGAAAAAACAACCGACATGAGAAGGCCGCTCAACGCTACCTTGATAAAATTTCCCGTAAAAAGACGGAATTGCCTGTAAAAATGTCTGGTCATGGCTCTTTCCTCGCTGTATTCTTCAAACCTTCAAGTATTGTCAATCTGCAATCTGATATAAACAGTATACCAAAAATCAGCACTGAGCGCGCAAAATTCAAGAAGAACACCCCAAAAAGTCATGTTTTTGGGAATTGTGTCGTTTTTTTGCAACAAACCGAGTTTTGCGCGAATCTCCGCGCTCGGCGTTATAAGTCGCGCAGGAAGTTCACGCGAAATCGGATGTCATTGCCGACTCCGGCATCGGGTTGCCACGCCAATTCCGCCCGCGGAGAGATTGTCCAGCGTGCATATTCGGCGCTGGCTCCCGCACTCAGGCGGTTTGTCCATTCATCATCGGTTTTAGTGACCGCCCAATCCGCGGCGTAAGTGGAGTCCAATGTCCAAACACCCCATTCACCGCGCGCCGCAACTGAAAACTGTGAGTCGGAATGATGGTCGCCGGCGGTGTTCGCAAAACCGGCGGAGAAGACATCTCCCGTCCATTTTGCGCCCGTCCCATATCGCCAGTCTCCGCCATTGTCACGGGACGCCGTCCAATAACCCGCCCAGTCGTCTTCCGAATAGTCCAAACGAGCTCCGTATTCGGTAAATGTATCGCCGACATGACGAATCTCTGCATGCGGATTAAAGGCAAAATTACCGTCGTTTTGATTCATCAACACAATCCCCATCACTCCCACAGCGCCCAAACCCACCAAACCATAAACATTGTTGTTGTTTTTGGAAACCGGCGTAGGCGAGGGCTGATTGTTGACCAGTGTGTTGTCGCCACTTGCATTCACATTCACAGAACGGGGAGCGCATCTTGTGTTGTCGGTTGCATGCTGAATTTGAGTGGCGGGACACGGCACACATCCGCCCGTGGTGATGTCATAACGACTAATGTGGTTGCACGTTGTTGCCATCGGGTCACAAGCCGCGTTGCAGAACATAGTGGAGGCGCCTTCTTCATAAGTTTTGGGGCTCGGGCAATTGTTGGGATTCGTTGCCGTGGTTGCTGTCGGTCCGTCTCCAACAGGTTCATTCCCCGAAAACTCGACAATACCGCATCGGTCAGAGCCGTCCTCTTCACTGCCGAAAGCCGAGTTTGGCACCATTGTGCAAGGCATTGTAATGTTAAAAGTCGCACGCCTGTCTCTTTCACTGTCCAACCAGTCTTCACATTCATTCAAAGCACCGGCTGCCGCCGCTTCGGGACTCTCAAAACCGGCTTCTACAAACAACCCGCGGACAGTGACT
>JAWONR010000172.1:0-3187 GCA_033865115.1 Candidatus Persebacter sydneyensis
CGCCAATTGGCAACCTCTTCTCAA
The DNA here is from genome assembly GCA_033865115.1 of Candidatus Persebacter sydneyensis. Classification (GTDB taxonomy): domain Bacteria; phylum Pseudomonadota; class Gammaproteobacteria; order Tethybacterales; family Persebacteraceae; genus Persebacter; species Persebacter sydneyensis. The sequence goes on from JAWONR010000172.1 coordinate 25, forward strand.
TTTATTATGGTTTTGGTTCAACTCCCGAAGCCGCGTATGCGGACGCCGAAACCCATTGTATGCCCAACTTCCCCTTTAACCCCGAACGATGTTCCAACAGAGTCGCGTTTACCGAGGCAATTCTTGAAGACACCGTTGCCACATGTCCCAACGGCATGTTTTTTGACCCGGGCGGAAATGAAACTCACAGTGACATCAATTTGGGCAATGTGGAACTTGTCGGCATTAATGACAACTGCTTCCGGACATGCCCCGCCGGAGAAATTCCCGACGGTGTCGGCGGATGCAATCAGGTATGCCCCCCCGGACAGGCGCCCGGTGTCGGTGGAAGATGCACCGTATGCGAAGGCAACACTTTCAGCCCGACCGGTGATGAATGTGTTCTGTGCCGAGGAGCAAATGTAAGCGAACTTTTCCTGGCCAGCGAAGACCACGTCAGATGCGAGGAAATAACAAGTCCAAATGCATTTGCCGATTTTCAGCGGTTGTGTTATCAACGACACAACGTGTGCAGCAACAATGACAGTGCGGCGTTTGATAGAAGAACAACCTGCAGCGAAATTCTTAATCCGGCAACTCAATTCTTTGACCCCAATTCGCACACCTGTCTGTCATGCGACCGAAGTCCGGGCACCTTCCCACTGTTTGTGAACGGAAAACTGACATGCACCACCTGCCCCGCCGACGGACAAACTCCGCGCGACAACCGCATGGGATGCGAATGTCCCGCCGGAATGGCGCCCAACTCCAACAACATCTGCGCCGCCTGCCCGAATACCCATCAATATGCAAGTGCGTCTCAGGGTGTTTGTCTGTTGTGCGACTTTGGCATGGTGAAGAACTCCACTTCATCAGGATGCCAACTCTGTCCCGACGGACAACAAGGGATAAGAAACAACAGTGACAACAGTAAAGGCATGGGATGCCAATCATGTCCGACTAACGGAATCTCAAGCGACAACAGACAAGAATGCAGCTGTCCCATTGACAGATTCTTAAACGGCTCCGCCGGCTCATGCCAACAATGCGACTCCGGACAAGTGCCAAACAGTGACCAATCCAGTTGTGACCCATGTCCCGCCGGCGAAGAACCAGACTCCGCAGGCACTGGTTGCCAACTCTGCTCCGGCAACGAAATGGGCGTGAGCGGTGTTTGTATCGCATGTCCAACCGGTGCAACTGCCAACTCACAAAAAACCGAATGTACCTGTCCGATTGACGAATTCTTAAACGCCTCCGACAACGAATGCCAATCATGCCCCGCCGGACAAGTGCCAAACAGCAACCAAACCAACTGTGAACAATGTCCCGCCGGCGAAACACCAAACAGCGGAAGCAATACATGCCGACTTTGCACCCGCAACCGAATAAGCGTGGACGGTATTTGCACTGAATGCCCGTCCAGAGCAACCGCCAACGCCGAAAAAACCAGATGTATTTGTCCCGCCGACCGGTTTCTAAATGCAGACTCCAATACATGCCGTCAATGCTCCACCGGACATGTGCCAAACAACGACCAAACCGCCTGCGAACCATGTCCGAACGGTGAAGGACGAAAAAGTGCAGAAACCTCATGCACGGCATGTCCCGACGGGGAATTTAGCAAAGACAACGGTGTTTGCAGAAGATGCTCCGGCGAAACAATACCCAACTCCGAGAAAAGCGACTGCATAACCTGCCCTGACGGCAGAAGATCATTCAACTCCAACACGCAGTGTGTCTGCACCCAGGCGACATTTGGCGCGATAGACGGCTCCAATTGCCAACCATGTCCGGTACATCAAACTTCAAACTCGGATGGAACTCAGTGTGAGGCATGTCCGGACGGACGGGGACGAACAAGTATTGAACAAGCCCAATGTACGTTTTGTCCCTTTGGACAAATTAGCAAAGACGACGGTATATGCAGAAAATGCACCGGCAATACAGTGCCAAACTCCTCACAAACCGACTGCCAACCCTGCCAGGGCAACAGAGAGGCGTTTGTCGACAACAGACAGTGTCGATGCCCCGAAGGATATATGGGACCCGTAGACGGCACCAATGACTGTCAGGCATGTCCCGCCGGTGAAATCTCAAACACAAACAGAAACGGATGCACGTTTATTGCCTCCCTGGATTCATGCGCGGCAAGGTTTTATCAGTTTTCCCACAATACATGCCTCCGCTGCCCCGAGCACCAGTATTTTAATTCGGCAAACAAACAATGTACGACATGTCCGAACGGACATGTAAGAGACACCGCCGACCCGGGCAATCCGGCCTGCAGGGTTTGTCCGGACGGTGAAGGTCGAACAAGCTCACAAACTTCATGCACGGACTGTCCCGGCGGACACTTTAGCAAAGACAACGGTGTCTGCGAACAATGCACCGGAAACACAACACCAAACTCCCCAAAAACCGAATGCACAACCTGCCCCGGCAACAGAGAGGCGTCCGACAACAACACAGAGTGTCAATGTCCCGCCGGAACATTTGGTCCCGTAAACACCACTGCAACCTGCCAGGCATGCGGCATCGGTGAAGTTTCAAACTCGGATAGAACCAGCTGCATGCTCATACCCAGCAGAGACACATGCGCGCTTCTTTCTCAAACGTTTGACGGCACAAACTGCGTTGACTGCCCCGCGCACCAGTATCTTAATATGCCAAACAAACAATGTCAGAGTTGTCCGGTCGGACATGTTCAAAATCCCGCCGACAAAGACAACTCGGCCTGCATGGCTTGTCCGAACGGTGAAGGTCGAACAGGTTCAGCAACCTCATGTACGGATTGTCCCGTCGGACAGACCAGCACCGGCACCGGTGTTTGCCGGACATGCCAGGGCGAGTCAATAGCAACAAGTGCCGGGAGCGGCTCCTGCACAAGTTGCCAGGGCAACAGAGTCGCAAACACCGGCAAAACACAGTGTCTCTGTCCCGAAAATCATGAAGGTGCTGTTGGAGTCTCCGGCACTTGTACGGCATGTGCCGGCAATGAAGTTTCAAACTCGGATAGAACCAACTGCATTCCCGCCCAGCCCAGCAGTGTCGTATGCGCGGTCACGTCTGAAGAGTTTAGCGGCGGTGCATGCGTCCCCTGCGATGGACACGAGTATTTTAATACGACAAACAACACATGTATGGCATGTCCGGTCGGACATGTGCAAAATCCCGGCGACAA
>JAWONR010000173.1:0-3203 GCA_033865115.1 Candidatus Persebacter sydneyensis
TTCCGAATGTATCTGCCCGACCGGTCAAATGCCCCTCAACCCCCGAGACGACGGCGAAATCAGAACCTGTCAACTGTGTGAACTGGATGAAGTCAGCCCGGGTGACTCGGCATGTGTAAAATGTACGAACGGAGAAGTTCCAAACAATGACCGCTCCGAATGTGTGTCATGCACCGGCAATGAAGTCCCCGCCGCCAATAACTCCGGATGTGTTACATGCGACTCGCCTCTAACCGCCACTGTTTCACCCTCCGGTCGTCAGGAATGCGGTTGTCCGACGGGGTGGACGCCCACATTTGTCCGACCCAACGGCGAAGTCGCAGGATGTCAACAGTGTCCGGCGGGTTTTGTCAGTGACGGTTATGAGTCATGCACCGAATGTGTTGATGACAGAGCAGCCGACAGTAACCATTCCGCATGCGTGCAATGTACCGGCAATGAAGCTCCCAACAGTGACCATTCCGCATGCGTAAGATGTGTGGGTAATCAGGCTCCCAACAGTGACCGCTCTGCATGTGAAGAATGTCCGAGTGAACGGCGCGCCGCCAACAACAACAATTCATGCGGACCATGCCGGGGCAATGCAATCTTCAACACCAACAACAACAGATGTGAGTTGTGTCCGTCACATTTGTCGCCCAACAGCGACCTTTCCGGATGTGTTTGTCCGAACGGCATGATACCCCGGAGCGCTCCGGGTGATGTTTTGGCATGTGTGTCATGTCCGCCCGGTGAAGTCAGCACAGACGGCGCGGGTGAGTGTGCAAGATGCACCGGAAATGCAGTCGCCAACAGCGACAGTTCAGCATGTGAATTATGCACCGGTAATCAGGCTCCCAACCGCGAACACACCGCATGTGAGTCATGTCCGTCACATCTCGTGCGCAACAGTGACTCTTCCGGATGTGAATGTCCGGACGGAAAGACTGAAACAGCCGATGCGAGGTGTGTGTGTCCGAGCGGACAAACCGAAAACATAAACGGCGTTTGTGAATGTCCGAACAATGAAATCAAAAACGGCGCCGTGTGTGAACCATGCGCGGGCGGTAAAATAATCAACCAGGCCGGGGATGCATGTGTTTGTCGCGACGGACAGGTGTTGACAGACGATGAATCCTCCTGCGTTTGCGCGGACGGCACCGAGCCGGATGTGACATTAAGAGGAGTGGTTGTGTCATGTCAGGCATGCAGTGTTGCTGAGATGGAAGTCAGCAGCGGCGGAAGAATGTGTGAGAAATGTCCCGATGATAAAATTCCAAACTCGGAGGGCAGCGCCTGTGGATGTCAGGGTACAAAGACGGAAAACGCCGCCGGTGTCTGTGTTGATGCGGTGATGAATTGCCTGGGTGATACGGTGCAAAACACCGCCGGAGACGGATGTGCATGTCCGAGCGGACTCATCAGCATCGGCGGCGACTTTTGTGGATGTCCTCCCGGACAAATTCAAAACGGCAATACATGTGAAGGATGCAGCGGTGATGAAATATTAAACTCGGCGGGAGATGCATGTGTTTGTCCGAGCGGACTGGCGAACATCGGCAGCCACATGTGCGGATGTCTGGACGGACAAATTCGAATCGGCAATGTGTGTCTGGAATGCACGGGCGACAAAGTGGCAAACTCGGCGAACAATACATGTGAATGTCCGGGCAGACTCATCGACATCGGCGGCGAACTGTGCGGATGTCCGGACGGCAGGGTGATAAACGGCGCGAAAGACGGATGTGAATGTCCGAACGGAGAAATTGAAACCGCCGACAACATGTGCGTGTGTTCAAGCTCACAAACCAGAAACGCCGACGGCATCTGTGAATGTCAGTCCGGATTGATTAGAAACGGCGCGTTGTGTGAGACATGTCCGGGCAACAAAGTGGCAAACACGGCGGGAGATGCATGTGAATGTCCGAGCGGACTGATTCAACTCGGCGCAAGTTTGTGCGGATGTCCAAACGGACAGATTGAAGACAGCGGCGTTTGTCGACCATGTCCGGGCGACAAGGTGGTTAATACGGCGAGCGGCACATGCGACTGTCCGACAGGACAAATTGAAGTCGCCAATGACATGTGTACATGTCCGGCGGGAGAGGTTATGAATCTCGGCGTTTGTGAAATATGTCCGGGCGAAACAAGGGCAAACGCGCTGACCAACCGATGTGACTGTCCGAGCGGACAAACCAGACTTTCAAACAACATGTGCGCGTGTTCAAACGGAGAGATTAAGAACGGCGATGTTTGTGAGTCGTGTCGGGGCGACAAAATCGCAAACGCGGCAACCAACACATGCGACTGTCCGAGCGGACAAACCGAAGCGGACAACGACATGTGTGAATGCGGGGAGGGGGAGATTAAGACCGGCGATGCATGCATGACATGCGCGGACGACAAGGCGCCGGATGCATCGGGAAGCCGGTGTGAATGCACGGACGGACGGGTTGAAGACACCGAAGGCGTTTGTACGACTCCCATCATTAACTGCACGGACGGCAGAGTGCAAAACGAGGCGGGGGATGCATGTGAATGTCCGAGTGCGCAAATTGAAGTGGCGGGAGGTGCATGCGAATGTTTGAGCGGATATGTTAAGAGCGGCAGCGCATGTCTGACATGTCAGGGCGACACAACGCCGAATGCCGCGGGGGATGCATGTGTTTGTCCGCGCGGACAAACTCCCGCGGGGGACAACATGTGTGCATGTTCACCCGGAGAGATTAAGAAAGGCGATGTTTGCGAGTCATGCCGGGGCGGCAAAGTGGTGAACATGGCAACCAACACATGCGAATGTCCGGAGGGGGAGACTGTAAACTCCCTCAATCAGTGTGCGGTGACGAGATTGGAGTGTACGGGCGACACAACGCCGAATGCGGCGGGAGACGCATGTGAATGTCCGCGCGGTCAATTCCCGGCGGGCAATGACATGTGTGTCTGTCAGGACGGACAAATAAAGACCGGCAACACATGCGAATTTTGTACGGGCGGCAAAGTGGCGGACAGAGAGAACAACATTTGCACATGCATAAGCGGACAAATTGAAACAAACGGCGTGTGTCAGACATGTCCGGACGGCAAGACGGCGGATGTTGCGACCAACACATGCAAATGTCCGAGCGGACAGGTGGAGATGGGAGATGAATGTGTGATATGCAGGGGCGGACAAATTACAAACGCGGCGCAAAACGCATGTGAATGTCCGAGCGGACAGAACGGGT
>JAWONR010000174.1:0-2547 GCA_033865115.1 Candidatus Persebacter sydneyensis
CCATGTGCCGCCAATGAAGTTTCAAACCGGGATAGAAACGGATGTGTTCCCGCCGTGCCCAGTGCCAATGTATGCGCGTTTACGTCTCAGGAGTTTGACGGTGCAAACTGTGTTCCCTGTCCGGGTCACGAGTATTTTAATCAGACAAACAACACATGTATGACATGTCCGGTCGGACATGTGCAAAACCCCGCTGACAAAGACAACTCCGCATGCATGGTTTGTCCGGAAGGTGAAGGACGAACAAGCACACAAACTTCATGCACGGACTGCTCCGCCGGACAGTTTGGCAGCAACGGTGTCTGTACGGCATGCGCGGACGGGGAAATATCAACAAACGCCGGGAGCGCCTCCTGCCTAAGCTGCGAAAACGGCAGAGAAGCATTCAACAACAACACACAGTGTCGATGCCCGGTCGACCACATGGGAGAGATAAGTCGCACCGGCGCCTGTACGGCATGTCCGGATGACCAAATTTCAAACGGAGACAGAACTCTGTGTACGTCATGTCTCGCAGGGCAAATATTGTCCGGTGGCTCGTGTGTGGCATGTCAGGGAGCTCTTGTGCCGAACAGCGCACAGGATACATGTGTCTGTCCGGTGGGACAACAACCCGCCAGCGGAAACAGTTGTCAGTCATGCAACAGTGACCAGGTCAGTGATGGAACTTCATGCCAGGAATGCGGCGCGGGACAACAGGCAGATGATGCAAACTCTATGTGTGTTGCCTGTCCTGCCGGCACCATCAGCGCCGGTGACGGAAACTGTTCAACATGTCGCGCGGGAACCGGAGTTCCAAACTCCGCGAAGACTGAATGCGTCTTAATATGCGCGGACGGCACAACTATCAGCGCACAACAAACCTGCGAGGAAACTTGTGCGGCGAAATTTGAAGATTATGACTCGGTCGCAAAAGCATGCATCGCCTGCACCGGCAACAACTACTTTAACAACGGCGAGTGTGAGGCATGCGCTTCCAGCTTCTCGCCGAATGAAAACCGGAGCGCTTGTGTGTGTCCCGCCGGACAATTCGTGCAGGGTGAGGCATGTGAGACATGTCCCGACGGCATGGGAGTCAATGACAACGGAAGAGGATGTGAAACCTGCACCGCCGGACTGTTCAGTAAAGATGACGGCATTTGTCGTAGTTGTCCCCTCGGACACGCGCCGAATCAGGCTCAAGACGGATGCATTAGACAGGATACATGTCAAAATGGAACGACCGTCATACCCACTTTTGGACAAGAGTGCCAGGAAACATGCTCCAACAGATTCCAAGACTATGACCCGGCTACGAAAGCATGTGTCGACTGCCAAGACGGGCAAATCTTTATTGAAGGAAGCTGCTCGGGATGTCCCGCGGGACAAACGGCAAACGAGGAAGGCAGTCTCTGTGTTTGTTCGGACAGTAGTCACAGAAGCTATCCGACAGAGGGCGGCGGCATAAGATGCGCGGCGGAATTGACCGAGGCGGTGAGTTATGTGTCGCCCGTCTATAGATATAGCACCTGCGTCAGTCAAGGCTGGGATGTGCGGTATGACATTGACTCGGCAAATAGAGTCGCGGAACTTTGCGAAATTCCGGTGGTCATCGTGGCTAACGCCGCAATTACAACAGTTGCTCCCGCGTCTTTGAGTGATGAAACAGCGCCTTCACCTTTACAACTGACTCCGGACTCGGAATATGACGTTTGTTTGATGCGCTCGGACCCGTCACATTCAAGGGTGGGGAACTTCCAGCCATGTCTAATGTTGTTTGGCGCGCCGTCCGAGGAAGACCAGAATGTTGGGTTTCCGGACGCTTCGGTCTACGCCGCTGATGAAAGAGTGGAGGTGGATATACGCACGGACGGCAGAGTTAATATACAACCGTCTAACTCTCAGCAGGCAGCTGAGGCAGGAGGTTTGGGAGCTGCACCGAGTGACGATTCGGGTTTGAGCAATTTGAGTTCGATTCTTTTTGGAGTTGCGGCGGGAGTGGCGTTATACACGTTTGCTTATAGCGGAGGCGGAGTTGATTCATTGTCTTGGCAGCCTCAGGCGGATGTTTATTATTCGAACGGCAGCGGTTATTACGCTTATGGTTCCCGATTGAGTTTTGCATCGGGAGAATGGAGCGGTTATTGGGAGGCGTTACAGACGAAGTCGGATGGGACATCATCGGATTTGGTGTACGGAGCGGGAAGTCGCTGGACGGGAGAGATTTTCTCGGCGTCATTTGAAAACAGGACTCGTGGATTGGATTCGGATACATTTGTGTCGCTTTCGACGCACAAGCGATGGGGAGTTTGGACACTTGAATCGTCGTATGTTTCGGACTTTCGAGTTGTTGATTTGGATGCGATATGGTCGAACAGTGTAGGTTTCAGCGCGCGAGGCGTTTACGACAAATGGTCGGTGACGCCGAGAGTGAATTTTGTCTGGGAGCCTGAATCCTCGATAGGCAACGACGCCTTCTTGCGTTTGGATGTTCGGCGAGAGTTCTAACTGATAAAAAAGGTGTGGGTAAAAACGTCCGCTGAATGCGGGCGTTTTTGTTTAATTAGA
>JAWONR010000175.1:0-46186 GCA_033865115.1 Candidatus Persebacter sydneyensis
GAGAAGTCGTTGTATTCGGGAGAAGCGGCGATGGTGGTCGCGCCGGGAGAATCAGGCGAGTTGGGGATTTTGCCCGGACACGCGCCGTTGTTAACGCGCATTAAACCGGGTGTTCTCAAAATCGGACTGCCGGACGGCAGCGAAGAGCTTATTTATGTTTCAGGCGGTGTTTTGGAGGCGCAACCGGACAAAATAACCGTACTGGCGGATGTCGCCGAGCGCGGTGATGAATTGGACGAAGCGCGCGCCGAAGAAGCGCGGCGGGAAGCGGAATCGAAAATTCAGGCTGGCGGCGAAGGCATGGATTATGCCGCGGCGCAGGCTGAATTGGCGCAGGCGGTCGCGCAGTTACAGGCGATTCGCAAATTGCGACGGAAGGCGGGCGGATGAGCGCGCGAGCAGACGGGATGTGGGTTTCCCTTAAAAAGACTGCGTCTTTGTGGCTTGATGCCGATGCCTACGCCGCTTCCATCTCCACCGCCCCCGGCAATGAGTTATTTTCATGGCTTCGTTGTATGCCGTTTATCTTGATTCATTTGGGGTGTTTTGCGGCGTTTGCAACCGGTGTTTCGCCTGTGGCGGCTTATGCCGCTTTGTTTTGGTATTGTTTCCGGGTGTTCGCGCTAACCGGGTTTTATCACCGTTATTTCTCACATCGCGCGTTTCAAACCAATCGCTTTTGGCAGTTTATGTTTGCCGTCTTTGGCATGACGGCGATACAACGGGGACCGTTGTGGTGGGCGGCGCATCATCGTCGACATCATTTGTACGCCGACACCGAAGAAGACGCCCATTCACCCTTGCGCGGCGTGTTGTGGAGTCATTTTGGCTGGTTTACCTGCGGCAAAAATTTTCCAACCCATTATTCCATTGTCCGTGATTTCGCGCGCTATCCGGAGTTGATTTTTCTCAACCGCTTTGACTGGCTTGTGCCGATAATTTTTCTGGCGTCCATGTACGGCTTTGGCGAATGGCTGGCGGCGGCGCATCCCCATCTTGAAACAAACGGCATGCAAATGTTGGTGTGGTGCGGTTTTATTTCCACGGTGGCGGTTTATCACGCGACATTTTGCGTTAATTCACTTTGCCATTTGATCGGCGGACAACCGTATCGCTCGGACGACCACAGTCGCAACAACTGGCTGGTGGCATTGCTGACTTTCGGCGAGGGATGGCACAACAATCATCATCGTTATCCGGGCAGTGTGCGGCAGGGTTTTCGCTGGTGGCAAATTGACATCACTTATCAATTGTTGCGCGTGTTGGCGTTGTTGCGCGTGATTAAAAATCTCAAACACGTCCCGCAGGCGGTGGTTGACGAGGCGCGTTAATGTCCGGCGTTTCGGCGGCGGAGACAGAACAACACATTCTTAAAAATTACCGGCATATAAACGCAGTTGACGCGTGGGGAGAACGGGCGTTTTTTGTCAATCCGGATTCTGTTTTGCCGCGCGGAGCGTATTTTGCAACTCTGAAATTTAATGACGGCGAAAACGACCGCGCGTCCAATATCAACCGCCCGAATGTGTTTCGTTTTAACATCGGGCTTGCAAAAGAAGACTATGCCTTATTGTTTGGCGCGCCTCCGAAACGTCCGGCGAAAAGCGGTGTCGTCTCCGGTGAATGGAATTTTACGGAATTGAACATCTTAACGCCGCATCCGGTGTATGGATGGATGCAATGGGCGGCGGTTTTGAATCCGGATAAAAACATGTTTCGAAAGTGCCTGCCGTTGTTGGACGGCGCATATAAAAAAGCGTTGTCATCGGCGCGAAAAAACATCGCAAGATTGAATTCAATTTAATTAAAACGGACGCGCCCGCCGAAAAACATAAAAAAGTCGTTTGTAGACGGCGGTGAGTTGGACGGCGGGTGTGCGATAAAAGACGAGTCGCCGTCCGCATTTTCGTCGTCGTCCAGCCATTGACACAGACTGGTGAGATTTGCACCGCCGCCGCCCTGATGGGCGATGTGAATTGTGCCGACAATTTCGTGTTCCGGCATTTTGATAATGCAACGTGTGTTGTCAAGCGGGTGCGGACTGAATATTAACAACGCTTCAACATCTTGAATGTCAACACCGCCGCCGGCGATGATTTCAGCCCCCGCGGGAATCACCACCGGTTTGTCTTTTTGGAATGTGAAACTTTCCATGACACGGATTTCTCCTGTTGGCTCTTTCCCCGCCGACAAAATAACCCCGCTGGGAGCCGTTGCATCGCGCGGCGGCGCGCCGTGATTAAGCGTTAACGTTTGCGGCGGCGTGCCGCCGCCGAACAATGTCGCGGTGTGGGTTTGGGACAATGTCAACGGGTTGGAAAGAATCATTTTCGCGCCCGGATGCAGGGAGACGGTTAATCCGGTTTGTCCGCATGTTTCGGGCGCGCCGTAATGACAGCCGGAGGCGACGGCGTAATATAAGTTATGGTCTTCAATAAAAGTTTTCGCCTGTCGCGACAAATGACGCGAATCAAAACACGGCGGATAGTTGTGCAGGTTATCGCGGCTTGCGGCGGCGATATTGGTTTTCTTTTTCCATGGATAGATGATTTTTGGCGCTTGAATGATGTTTGCGCCGTATGTAATGTCCGACAACAGCATGGCGGCGAAATGTCGGCGGAAAAAATCACCCCGGCTCGGCTTATATGTGTCGGCGGCGGAGAGTGTTTGTGTTTTGTCGTCCGTGCGCAGTTCCATGTCCGGAAACTTCACTTGCGAAAAATCTTCTTCTATCTGCAACCAACTGCTAATTCTCAATTGCGAGCGGGCGTTGAGCGAAACAATGCGCGTTGCCGTTGTGATTAATGCATCGCCTAAGAAACCGGCGACAATGGGGGACGGTAATTTAAGTTGCGCGCCGTCTTTGGAGACGACCGCCTCTTTTCTGTCATGTTCGGGAAGCCATCCCTGCAACATGCCGTTCGGCGCAAGCGGTGTTTTGTCTGCGAATGTCACCGATGTGGCGGCGACAATTGATACGGTAATTCCCGCGGACAATCTCATTTCTTCTTTTACGGCGTGCAAAGCGCCCTCGGGAACTCGCAATGCAGTTCCCACGGACAATGTCAATCGCGCATAACGCGCCAACACCGGCGTATTGATGATGTATGAGTTGTCACCGATGACGGCTTCATGCGGAAGTAAAACATCAAGCGTAGTCGCATGCGCCGCCAAAAGTGCGGCGTTTGTGGAAAGCGTTATCGTAGCAGCTGAAACATCGGACGCATTGACGGTCATCATCGCCGGCGTCAACATGGCGACGCCGGGACTGACATCCCCGCTTCCGGCGGTGGCATGAAACGAAGCGCAATGACGCACGCGGCTTTGGGTATGCGCGGTGGTATTGGCGGCGGGCGCGGGATAATAACCGAAAAAATCCCTCCAAGCGGTGATGGCGCGATGGATTTCATCAAGCGGTGAATCGGGAACGGGAGCGTTGTGTGTTTGCGTGACGCCGGCATATTCCGCATAGCGCCTCATAAATTCACCGCGATATAATTCATCCAACTCAATATGGGCGAGGCGGTCGTTGACGGATGGGTTGCCAAAAACATCAAAAAACACGCCGTCCGAATCGGCGTTGCTTTCACCAAAGGCGGATTCAAAATAGCTTTCCGGCAAAATATCATCGAATGAAAGTGTCGCGGTTGTCACATAAGATTCCGGCAGGCGTCCGACTCTATACTTTCCCGGCGAGATGACAACAGCGGCGACTCTTTCGCTTAGCGTGACGCGCTTTTCGGTATGCGGCATGATATTTACCACGGACAGCCAGCCGGAGGAGACGGAATCAAGACGGTGGAAATTAAGCGGTGTGTTGTCGCTTGTCGGCGCCATGTTTTTTGACACTGCATACCAAAAACGGTTGCCGTGTGAGTCGCGCAAATCCGCGCCCAGTCCGTCGCTGACTTCGCCATGTCCGCCGCTCAAAAAACGCGCGCGATAAGGCAGTCGTCCAAAACGACTGCCGGAAATGAGAACGCCGTTGGTAACGCCTTCAATGTCTCCGCCGCAAGTCGGGTCTTGGGAGCCGTCCAAATTACGGTCGCCCAAATTATCCGGACACGGCAACATCAACAAGCGCGGAATAATCGGACTTCCACCGGGGCGGGCGACATTAAACGGACGAGCACTGCGCACCAACATGTAGTCGGCGAGCATGTCACGCGCGAGTGCGATGTTTTGGGCGTCAACTTTTTGACGCGTTTGTTTGTCGTGGTGAATGCTGGCGAGGACGCGGTGTGTCAGTCCGCCGGTAATCGCGCCGCCGAGAATAACGACGATAAAAATCATCATAGCAACGCCCCGATGGGGCGCACATTTACGGGAGGGAGTCAATGTCCGGGTTGTGAAATATCAACAAACCGGCCTTCAACAGCGGCGGCTGCGGCCATGGCGGGACTTAGCAAATGCGTACGTGATTTGTATCCTTGCCGTCCTTCAAAATTGCGGTTGGATGTCGAAGCGCAACGTTCTTTTTCGCCCATTTTGTCTTCGTTCATGCCCAGACACATGGAACAACCGGAATAACGCCATTCAAATCCGGCGGAGAGAAATATTTCATGCAATCCCTCGGATTCCGCTTGTTCTCGAACCAATCCGGAGCCGGGAACGACAAGCGCCTGCCGGATGGTTTTAGCCACGCGCCGTCCGTCCAATATTTTGGCGGCGGCGCGCAAATCTTCAATGCGCGCGTTGGTGCAAGAGCCGATAAACACTTTGTCCGGACGGATGTCGGCAATCGGCGTGTTGGGACGCAATCCCATATAAGCAAGCGCGTTTTCCATGCCGGTGCGGCGAGTCGGGTCTTTTTCATGCGCCGGGTCGGGGACACATTCATCCGCCGCCGCCACCATGTCGGGCGAAGTCCCCCACGATACTTGCGGTTTGATGGCGGCGGCGTCAAGAAACTCTTCCCGGTCAAAAGTCGCCTCTGAGTCACTTTTCAACGTCTTCCAATGGTCACATGCCGCCTGCCAGTGTTCGCTTTTTGGCGCGAGCGGGCGGTCTTTGACAAAAGCGACGGTTTTTTCATCAACACCGACCATGCCGGCGCGCGCACCGGCTTCAATGGACATGTTGCAAATTGTCATGCGTCCCGCCATGTCCAGCTCACGAATGGCATCGCCGGCGTATTCCAAAACATGTCCGGCACCGCCCGCCGCGCCGATTTTGCCGATAATGGAAAGAATAATGTCTTTGGCAAAAACGCCCTCCCGCAACGCGCCGTCCACGGTAATCCGCATGGTTTTGGCGCGCTTCATGGGAAGACACTGAGTCGCCAACACATGTTCAATTTCCGAAGTGCCAATGCCAAACGCCAAACAGCCAAACGCGCCATGTGTGCTGGTGTGCGAATCACCGCATACCACCGTCATACCCGGCAATGTCAAGCCTTGTTCGGGACCGATAATATGGACAATGCCCTGTCGTTTGTCGCGCAGACCGATTTGTGAAACGCCGAATTCACGGCAGTTGTCGTCCAATGTTTCAATTTGAATGCGCGAAATTTCATCGCGAACCGTCTCACGATTCACGGTCGGCACATTGTGCTCCGGCACCGCCAAAATTGAACGCACATTCCAAAGCGGACGGCTCTGCATACGCATGCCTTCAAACGCCTGCGGACTGGTGACTTCATGAACCAAATGGCGGTCAATGTACAACAATCCCCGCCCGTCTTGTTCTTCATCGACGAGATGTCGTCGCCACAACTTTTCGTACAACGTTTGCGCACTCATGAAAAATATTATAACACTCTCAACAACACTCACGATAATGGGAACGCACATCATCATAAATGAACCGGCATGTGGCTCCACTTCTTCATCACTTTGCCGGAGACAAATTCTTCTAATTCGGTGAAATATCCGCCGGCGGCGTGCCGTCCTGCTTTATGACTCGCTGGAGGCGAATTTGCCGAAAAATGATGAAAAATCGGCATTTTTCTACAATTTTGCAGATTAAAATCGCCAAATTTGCTAAAATTGGGTGAAAAAGTGGTAAAAAGTGGTAAATTATGGGATATGGAGAAAACAGACCAGTTTGGGGCGGCACAATTGCGGCTCGACGAGCGAGGGCGATTGGCGGTGCCCAAGAATTTACGCACGTTGTTATGCGGGCGGGAGGCTTTCATCTTAACCGCGCATCCGCATGGATGTTTGTCGGTTTATGACGAAGCGCGCTTTGACGAGATTCGCCGGCAGATTACGGAGCGTCCCAACACGGCATATTTTGATTCACATTTGGAAGAGTTAATTTTAGGTTTCGCCGAGCCGTTACAAATTGACGCTGTCGGCCGTTTTTTAATCGGAGGTCATTTACGCACTTACGCCCGCATTGAGCGGGATTTACGATTGTTTCGCCTTCCGGGTTCGGTTCGCATTTGGAGCGAAGAACGTTGGGCGCAACGCCAGGCGTTAATGACGGCGCGTTTGCAGGACGAAAAGTTTTCGGCGACATGGCAGGACTTGAGACTGTAAATCACGTTGCCGTTTTGGCATCGGCGGCGACCGAAAGGTTGCTGGACGGCGGCGGTTGTTATATTGACGCCACATTCGGAGACGGCGGACACAGTCGTTGTTTGTTGGGGACGATGCCGGCGTCATCTCGGTTAATTGCCTTGGATTGTGATGAATACGCGGCGCAACGGGCGGAGGAAGTAAAAGACGAGCGTTTTTGTTTTTTTCACCGCAGTTATGCCGAGATGGAAGACGCGGTGGCGACGGCGGGGGCGGAAAACATACGCGGTGTTTTGTTTGACCTGGGTGTGTCGAGCATGCAACTGGACAACCCCGAACGCGGCATGTCGTTTAAGCGGCTCGGACCGTTGGATATGCGTTTTGACCGTCGCACCGCATGCACCGCGAAAAAATTGTTGGCATCGTGCGGTGAACGGGAATTGATTCGCATTCTCAAAGAGTACGGCGAAGAGCCGGAAGCGTCCCGGGTGGGACGCGCCATTTACGAGCGTCGTCGTCGCATTCCCGACACCATGGCGTTGGCAAAAATTGTCGCCGACAGCAAGCGCTCCCATCCGCCGGGGCGACATCCGGCGACTTTGACTTTTCAGGCATTGCGCATTGCCGTCAATCGCGAATGGGAAACTTTACGGCGCGGACTGTCGGCGGCAAGCCGACTGTTGTCGGACGGCGGACGACTCGCGGTGATTGCTTTTCATTCTTTGGAGGAACGCATTGTCCGGCGTGCGTTATCCGCGCCCGCTTTTCCGGGCATCGGCAGGTTGGAGACGCCTCGCATGCGGCAACTGGGCAAGATGATAACGCCAACGGCGGAAGAAATCGCAGCAAACCCGCGCGCCCGCAGTGCGCGTATGCGCATTTTTGTGAAAGAGCCGGCATGAGCGGCGGACTATTGCGACCGATATTGGTGCTGTTTTTTGCGGCGTTGTTTTTTGTGTGGACGGCGCAAGACGCCATGTCCCGCCGCAATCAAGTTCGTGAATTGACGCAGCATTTGGACGCGTTACAAGGACAATCCCGCGCGTTGCAAGACGAGCAACGCAGTGTGTTGTTGGAATATATGACAATTACCGGCTACGTTGAGTTGCGGGACGCCGCCGCACAACTCGGCATGCTCGAACCGGATTCGGACGATGATTCGTTGATGTTTGTGTCGCGGGGGAAACAACAATGACGCCGCGCAACTTTACACCGCCGCCGCCGCGCATTAGTGCGTGGCGTAAAAACATGTTGTTTGTCGCCGTGTTTTTATTGTTCGCGGTGCTGGTGGTGGGCGCGCCGTTGCGAATCGGGCAT
Source organism: Candidatus Persebacter sydneyensis (assembly GCA_033865115.1). Lineage (GTDB taxonomy): Bacteria > Pseudomonadota > Gammaproteobacteria > Tethybacterales > Persebacteraceae > Persebacter > Persebacter sydneyensis. The sequence goes on from JAWONR010000175.1 coordinate 7,779, forward strand.
TTCGCCGCCGCCGCAAAAGAAGAGTCAAAAATACGACATAACTATAAAAAAATATTATTCGCCCACCGCGGCGGCATTGTCGACACCGCGGGCGTGCCGCTGGCGGTGAGCGCGGATGTTTATGAAGTGCGGGCTGACATGGCGGAGTTGGCGGGTGATGAAAACCGGCGCCGAAGATTGGATGAATTGACGCCGGAGCTTGCACAAATTCTTCAAATTCCCGAAGACGAGCTACGCCGCAAATTGGAAGGCAGCGGACGCGCCGTTTTGCTAAGTAAAAAATTACCGGCGGCGGCGGGTGCGAAGTTGTATGATTTTCGAGCTCGTCATTGGCGACAATTACACGGACTGCGCATTGAATATAAAAGCAAACGATATTATCCGCAACGTGAATTTGCCGCATCTGTGGTCGGTTATGTGAATCATGAAAACAAGGGAAAAACCGGCGTTGAATTTGTCCGTCAAAAAGAACTGAGTGAAGAACATGGTGAAAATCGGGGTGTACGCGCGCGCACCGGCGCACGAATTGACAGTTTTTTGTCGCGTCCGCCGCGGGACGGGAAAGACATTACGCTCGCCATTGATTCACGTCTTCAATTTTTTGCCTATGAAGCGTTGCAAAACGCCGCGCTGAAATATGACGCGCGCGCCGGCGCCGCGGCGGTGATGGATGTTCGCACCGGCGGCATTGTCGCAATGGCGAGTTATCCGGAAGCCAATCCCAACAATTTACGCGCGGGGGAAGTGGTTAAAAATCGCGCTTTGTCCGACCAAATGGAACCGGGGTCGCTGGTAAAGCCGTTTATCGCGGCGTTGGCGCTACAAACCGGCAAAACCAACACCAAAGAAATTTTTCCCTCCCATCGTCTTACCGTCATCGGCGGCGTTCAAGTTAAACCCAACAGGATTAAAACACCGTTGGATTTGGCGGGCGTTCTGAAAAAATCCAGCAATGTTGGCATTGTTATTTTGGGCTGGCGGTTGGGACGTGAACCGGTGTGGCGGTTTTATCAACAATTGGGTTTTGGACAAAAAATACTTCGCATGCCCGGTGAAGCCGCCGGTTCTTTGCGTCCCGCTTCAGAGTGGCGCGATTCGGAGTTGGTGACTCACGCCTATGGTTATAACTTGTCGACGACATTGTTGCAGTTGTTGTCCGGTTATTCTATTTTTGCCGCCGATGGATGGCGCATTGTGCCGGATTTGGACAAAAGCACCGCGCCGCCGTTTCGCGAACGGGTTTTGGATGCGCATATTGCGCGACAAGTGCGCGGCATGTTGGAACAAGTGACACAGCCCGACGGCACCGCGCCGGGTGCGGCGATACGCGGTTATCGAGTTGCCGGCAAGACTGGCACCGCCAAACTGGGGAAGCCGGAAGGCGGTTATTATGACAACGATTATCGGGCGTTTTTTGTCGGTATGGCGCCGGCGTCCAATCCGCGTTATGTGGCGGCGGTGATGATTGATCGTCCGCGGCATGACGGACGCGGCATCGGGGGCGGACGTGCGGCGGCGCCGGTGTTTCGCGAAATTATGCGGAGGGCGTTGCGACTTAACGCTGTTCCGCCGGATGCACCGGACGGCAATGTTTAATGCCGAAGCAGTGATTCGTCGGTTGGGAGCGCCGGCGCGCGAATTGTGCTGCGACAGTCGGCGAGTTCGCCGCGGCAGTGTTTTTGTCGCTTATCCCGGACATGTTCATGACGGACGGCGTCATATTGCCGAAGCCATTCGCGGCGGTGCGGCGGGAGTGTTGTGGGACCCGCAGGGATTTGCATGGCCGAAAGACATTGTTGCGCCCAATGCACCGGTGCCGTCTTTGTCGGAACGAGTTGGTTTGTTGGCGGATGCCGTATATGGCGCGCCCAGTCGTCATTTATTTGTCGCCGCCGTGACCGGCACCAACGGCAAAACAACGACCGCGCATTTTGCCGCCCAACTGATTGTGCAAAGCGGCATCAGCGGCGGCATTATCGGCACATTGGGAGCGGGGTTGTGGGGAAAGAAAATGACGTCGACCGACAACACGACTCCGGAAGCCATTGCCATTCATGGATTTTTACGGGACTTTGCCGCCGCCGGCGCGCAGGCGGCGGTTTTGGAGGCGTCTTCGCACGGCATTGTTCAAGGACGATTGGGAGGCGTGCGTATTGCGGCGGCGGTATTGACAAACATCGGACGCGACCATTTGGATTATCACGGCGACCTTAAAACTTATCGGCGGGTGAAATTGAGTTTGTTGCAAACGGAAGGATTACAAACGGCGATCATCAACGCCGATGATTCGCGTTGTGCCGCCGCCGTCCGTCGTATTCGCGCCAAACAAGTATGGACTTATGGCGCGAAGGGTGAAACGCTTCGCTTAATATCCGCAACGGAAAAAGACGGAGAGCAAATTATTTCTTTGGACGGCGAACAAGGACGCAAAAAAGTACGCCTGCCCGTTTTGGGGCGTCATAACATTGACAACTTTATGGCCGCCGCGCTTGTCGCGCAAGCCGCCGGCGCGCGATGGGAAGACATGCGCCCGCAAGAACTTGTTCCGCCGCAGGGAAGATTACAACGAATCAATCCCGGCGGACATCCCGCCATTTATGTTGATTACGCGCATACGCCGGATGCATTGCATGCCGCACTGACCGCGTTAAAACATCGGCGGGGAAAGTTGTGGGTGGTTTTTGGTTGTGGCGGCGAACGTGATTCCGGCAAGCGGCGGTGGATGGGACGGACGGCGGCGATGTTGGCGGATGTCGCCATTGTGACTGATGACAATCCGCGCGGTGAACCGGCGGCGGAGATTCGCGCGCAAGTCATGGGCGGCGGTTTGCGTTTGCGCGAAGTCGCGGATAGAAGTGTCGCCATTGCCACCGCGATTGAAGAAGCGGCGGCGGCGGATACTATTTTAATCGCCGGAAAAGGACACGAAGAATATCAAGAAATCAGCGGACAACGTCGTCGGTTTTCAGACATGGAAACGGCGTTGGCGGTTTCGCGCGCACGGAGTGGACAATGTTAATTACGGCAACGCGCGCGGCGGAATGGTGCGGCGGACGCCGATGCGGCGGCGACCCGATATTATCGGGCGTTTGCATTGATTCGCGTCGTGCGCGGTGCGGTGATTTGTTTGTCGCACTTCCCGGCGAGCGCGCGGACGGACATGATTTTGCCGCCGAGGCCATGAACCAAGGCGCGGCGGCGGTGATGGTCGCGACACCGGTGTCGGAAGTGTGTTCGCAAATTATGGTCGTCGATTGTGAAAGCGCGTTGGCGCGGCTGGCATCGGCATGGCGGCATGACTTTAATGGAAAAGTTGCGGCGATTACCGGCAGCAACGGTAAAACAACGGTAAAAGAAATGTTGGCGGCGATTGTTCGTGAAGTGACAAGTCCGTTCCGCGTTTTTGCCAGTCGCGGGAATATGAACAACCGGCTTGGCATGTCGTTGAGTGTTTTGGAAATCGCACCGCAACATAAGTTTGCGGTGTTGGAAGCGGGCATGGATGCCGCCGGTGAATTGCGTGAGTTGGGCGGAATATGTCGTCCGCATGTCGCCGTGGTGAATAACGCACAACGCGCGCATTTGGGAATGTTTTCATCGGTCACGGACATCGCCCGCGCCAAAGGCGAGTTAATTGAATCATTGTCGGCGGATGGAATTGCGGTGATTGCCGCGGACGACCCGCATTTGTCACTGTGGCGGGAGCTCGCCGGCAAACGGCGGACAATTACTTTTGGATTTACCGCCGCCGCCGATTATCGCGGCGAGTGGCGTGACGGGCGTTTGTATTTGCCTTCGCAGTCGCAGCCGTTGCAGTTGCAAGTTGCCGGACGACATAACGCCCATAATGCGTTGGCGGCGGCGGCGGCGGCGGAAGCGTTGGGTTTTCCAACGGAAAAAGCGGCGGTGGGATTGGAATCGTTCACGGGTGTTGACGGGCGGTTGCAATTTAAAAAGACACCGGGCGGTGCGATGTTAATTGACGACACTTATAACGCCAATCCGGATTCTCTGGAGGCGGCGTTGACGGTGTTGGCGGAATGCGACGGTGAAAAGTTTGCAGTGTTGGGTGATATGTTGGCGTTGGGAGATGCGGCGGCGAAAGAACATCGCGCGGCGGGTGAAGCGGCGGCGGCGGCGGGAGCGGAGTTGCTGACAGTCGGCGAAGAAATGAAAGCGGCGGCGGGACGACACTTCACCGACCGCGAATCGTTGTTGGAATATTTGCGCGGGCGTCTTGAAAAATGCAAACAGGCGACGGTTCTTGTTAAAGGTTCTCGCGGCATGCACATGGAAACTGTCGCACGCGCGTTGGAGTCGGAATGATTTACTGGCTATCACAACAATGGGTGTCGGATTTCGGCGCGCTTAATATTTTCGGTTATGTTACCGTGCGTGCGTTGTTGGCGGCGATGTCCGCTTTTTTTATCGGCGTGTTGGCGGGACCGGCGTTTATTCGCCTTGCGCGGGAGGCGGGCGGACAACCGGTGCGCGATGACGGTCCGCAAACGCATTTACAAAAACGAAATACGCCGACTTTGGGCGGATTGTTGATGATAGGCTGTATTTTGCTCGGTTGTGGATTGTGGGGCGATTGGAGCAGCGACTATTTGTGGTTGTCCGCCGGCGTGTTGGCGGTGTTTGGCGGCATTGGATTGGCGGATGACATACGCAAACTTCGCCGCCGCAATTCACGCGGACTGTCTGCACGCGCCAAAATAGGTTTGCAGTCGGCGGCGGCGGCGGCGGCGATTATTATCATCATTCACGGCGGTATGACTGCGGGACATGAAGATATTATTATTCCCTATACCAAAGACATCGTATTGCCGTTGGGGATTTGGGGCATGGCGACATTCGGTTTTTTTGCGGTTGTTGGTTCTTCCAACGCCGTGAATTTAACAGACGGGTTGGACGGTTTGGTGATTATGCCGATTATTATGGTCGCCGGCGGATTGGCGATTTATGCATATGCGTCGGGACATTCGGTTTTTGCGGATTATTTGGGCGTGCCGCATTTGCCGGGCGTACATGAATTAGTGATTTTTTGCGCGGCGTTGGCGGGGGCGGGACTGGCGTTTTTATGGTTTAACGCCCATCCGGCGCAAATTTTCATGGGCGATGTCGGCGCGCTTGGCATCGGTGCGGCGTTGGGATTAATCGCCGTGCTTGTGCGACAAGAGTTGGTGTATGTGGTGATGAGCGGTGTTTTTGTGGCGGAAGCATTGTCGGTCATTTTACAAGTGTGGTTTTTTCGCGCCACCGGCGGACGACGATTGTTTCGCATGGCGCCGTTGCATCATCATTTTGAATTGAAAGGATGGTGCGAAAATCAGGTTGTTGTCCGCTTTTGGATTGTCTCTCTAATATTAGTGTTGGTCGGCTTGGCGGGGTTGAAAGTGCGATGAAAACACTGATAGTCGGCGCGGGAAAGACCGGGCTTTCCATGGCGCGTTTTTTGCGGCGGGATGGCGGTTGTGTGTCGGCGGTGGATACGCGCCGTCGTCCGCCGTGTGCCGCGGCAATGCGTGAATTGTTGGGCGATGAAAACTGCATGTTCGGACATGATTTTCGCCGCTGGTCGGCGGAGTTTGCAAAGTTTGATTATGTGTGTGCGAGTCCGGGCGTGCCGCCGTCATGGTTGAAAACGGCGCGACAACATACGCGCGTGAAGGGTGAAGTTTCACTTTTGCCGAAACCGCGCGCCGGTATGCCGGTGCGTGTTTGGATTACCGGCACAAACGGTAAAAGCACGGTGACGGCGTTGGTTGTCGCTTTGTGCCGCGCCGCCGGTATGACCGCCGAGCCGGTTGGTAATTTTGGCGTGCCGTTGTTGGACGCATGGCGTGAATGGGAATATTCACAAACCGCGCCTTATGATTTCGCGCCCAAACAATATCCGCCGGCGGTGGCGGTGGCGGAGTTGTCAAGTTTTCAGTTGCAATATTGCGGCGCGGCGGATATTCGCCGAGGCGGCGGCTCGGCGGCGGCGGTGTTGAATGTCAGTGCCGACCACTTGGACTATCACGAAGATATGCGGGAATATGCGGCGGCGAAAATGAATATTTACCGACTCGCCGATTATGGCGTGATTAATTTGGACGACCCAATGACGGCGCGCGCGCATGCCGGGCGAGATAAAAGTCGGATGATTACTTTTTCGGTGCGGCAAAACGCTGATTGGCGTTTGCGCAGTGATTATATTGTCGGCGGCGGCATGCGTTTTCGCCGTGACCAAATTTCACCGGCACTCTCCGTTGAAAATGTATTGTCGGCGTTGGCATTGTTTTCCGCGTTGGTTAAAACAAAAATAAAACCCGATATAAGAAAGGCGTTGACGGAAGCGATTGCGCGTTTTCCCGGTCTTCCACATCGGAGGAGAATGGTGGGACGTTTTGGCGGTGTTAATTACATTAACGATTCCAAATCCACCAACACGGCGGCGGCACGGTTTGCATTGCAAAACACATCAGGCAAAATTGTACTCATCGCCGGCGGTGACGGGAAGGGACAAGATTTTTCACCGTTGGCGTCGGCATGTCAGACGGTAAAGAAGGCGTTTTTACTCGGCAAAGACGCCGCCACTGTCGGACGCGCGTTAAAGACCGGCGGTGTTGAATCAGAAATTGTCGCGGACATGAAAACGGCGGTTGTCAAGGCGACAAAAACCGCCCGCCGCGGTGACACCGTGTTGTTGTCGCCGGCGTGTTCAAGTTTGGACATGTATCAGGATTATGCCGCACGCGGTGATGACTTTGCGGCGGAGGTAGAAAATCATGCGCGCTAATTTGCCGCCACCCGATATCGGCGTGCCGGCGGCGGGCGCGTTGTTGTTCGGCATTGGGCTTTCGGCGTTGTATTCCATTTCGCTCGCATCGGGAATGCCGTGGGCGGAAAAACAATTGACATGGGCGGTGATGGCTCTTGTCGGTGCGGGGGCGGCGGCGATGTGTCCGTTGTCAGCGTTACGCCGCGCCGCTTGTTTTCTCATGGCGGCGGTTATTGTCGGCATGTGCGCGGTGTTTTTGTTTGACGCGGGACATGGCGCGCATCGCTGGGTGCGATTGGGCGGTTGGTCATTGCAACCGTCGGAGTTTTGTAAAATGGCGGCGTTAATATTGGCGGCGGATTATGCGTCACGCGGATATTATCGGCGCGACCAAAAGGCGTTTGTTTTGCCGGTGTTGTTGTGGCTTGCCGCGCCGCTCGCATTATTGGTGTTTCAACGCGACATTGGTTCGTTGATTTTAATCTCCGGCGTTGTGCTGGCGATTTTATTTGTCGCCGGATTGGACATTCGCCGCACCGCGCCGTTGGCGTTGTTGTTGGTTGCGGCGGCGGCGGTGTTAATTCTGTCGGAACCTTATCGTCTTTCGCGGGTGACGAGTTTTGTCGACCCGTTTTTATCGGACGGCGGTTACAACCAAAAAAATGCGATTATGGCTTTTGTTCTTGGCGGTTGGAGCGGACGGGGACTCGGACGCAGTATTGAAAGCTGGGGTTATCTGCCCGAACCGCATAATGATTTCATCATCGCCATTATCGGAGAAGAAACCGGATTGGTCGGTTTTTTTGTAGTGTGTGCGTTGTTGGCGTTTTTAGCCGGACGGGCGATTGCCATCGGCAACCGTGCGGAAGCGCGAAATGAAATATTCGGCGCGTTATATGCTTTTGGTTTTGCCGCCATGTGGGGCGTGCAGGCGTTTATTAATATCGGCGGGAATTTGTCACTGTTACCGTTTAAGGGATTTACGTTGCCGCTGGTCAGTTATGGCGGCAGCAGTTTATTGGCGACCGGGTTAATGCTCGGCGTATTGATGCGGGTGGATTATGAAAACCGCAAGGCGGCGTCATGAGTGGAGTACGCGTGTTAATCGCCGCCGGCGGCACCGGCGGACATGTGTTTCCGGCGTTGGCGATTGCCGATGAATTGCGACGTGACGGCGGTGATGTCATGTGGCTGGGTGCCGGCGGAATGGAAATGAGTCTTGCACCGGCTCATGGATTTCCATTACACGCCGTGCCTTTTCGTCCGCCTCGGGGATTGGGCGGCGTGTTACGTTTAATCGCGGCGGTTTGGCGTGCGCGGCGCATTGTTCGCCGTTTGCGTCCGGCGGTGGTGTTGGGCATGGGCGGTTATGCCGCCGCGCCCGGAGGTTTGGCGGCAAAAACCGCCGGTGTTCCACTGGTCATTCATGAACAAAACGCCGTGGGCGGACGTGCCAATCAATTGTTATGCAAAGTCGCCCGACAAACACTCGGCGGATTTCCCGATGCGCTTCCCGGTTTGCGCTGGGTCGGCAATCCGGTGCGACGGGAGTTTTGTGCCGTGCCGCCGCCGTCCGAAAGAGTTGCGGAGTCTCCGCCGCGCCGATTGTTGGTGTTGGGCGGCAGTCAAGGGGCACAAGCGTTAAACACTGAAGTACCTGCGGCGTTGGGGCAACTTGATGATTCATTTGATGTTTTTCATCAATGCGGACGCGGCAATATTGAACAGACAGAGCGCGCATATCACAATGTTGAGAGACGGGCGGAAGTGCGCGAGTTTATGGATGATGTCGCTGAACAAATGACGGCGGCGGATTTAATAATTTGTCGCGCGGGAGCGGCGACTTTGGCGGAAATTGCGGCAGTCGGCGCGGCGTCGTTATTGGTGCCTTATCCGTATGCCGCCGGCGACCATCAAAACTATAACGCGCGTTTTTTTGCCGCGCGCAAAGCGGCGTTTGTATGTTCACCGAGCGACTTTGACGGCGCATGGTTGGCGGACTTCTTAACAACAATGACGCGCCAAAAGTTATTGGCGGCGGCGAACAACGCGCGCGCGTTGTCGCGTCCACAAGCGGCGGCGGATGTGGCGCGTGCATGTCTGGCGGAGGCGAAACATGCGTCATAAGATTCAACGTATTCATTTTGTCGGCGTTGGCGGCGCCGGCATGTGCGGACTCGCCGAAGTCATGCACAGTTTGGGTTATGAAGTCAGCGGTTCCGATGCGCGACATCCGCCGTCTTTGGACGGATTGCGCGCCGCCGGCATTCAAGTGTTTGCCGGCGGACACGATGCCGCCCATGTTGCAAACGCTGATTGCGTGGTGTATTCAGGCGCGGTGGGAGAGGATAATCCGGAACGCATGGCGGCGACGGCGCGCGGTGTTCCAGTCATTCCGCGTGCGCAAATGTTGGGCGAAGTGTTGCGTTTTAAACCCGGCGTTGCAGTCGCCGGTACGCATGGCAAAACGACAGTGTCTTCCATGTTGGCGGCGATTTTATCCGCCGCCGGACAAGACCCGACATGCATTATCGGCGGGCGGTTTTTGGACGGCGGCGGTAACGCCCGAATTGGCGGCGGCGAGTTTGTCGTGGCGGAAGCCGATGAATCCGATGCGTCTTTTTTACATTTACAACCGGTCGCGGCGGTGGTTACCAATATTGACAACGACCATTTGGCGGCGTTCGGCGGAGACATGGCGAGGTTGCAAGAAGCGTTTTATAACTTTTTGGGCAACTTGCCGTTTTATGGAACGGCGGTGGTGTGTGCTGATGACCCTCGTGCGGCGGAATTGGCCGATTCAGTTTCTTTTGTTAGAGTCGTTCGTTATGGCATCGGTGAAAATGTCGATGTACGCGCGACCGATATATGCGCGGACAACGGCGGCATGCGTTTTACTTTGCGTTTTGATGACGGTGATTTTCCCGCGTGTTTGCCGGCGGCGGGTTTGCATAATGTATGCAACGCGGCGGGAGCGGCGGCGATGGCGCGTGAATTGGGCGCATCCGCCGATGCCGTTGTTGCCGGACTTTCCGAGTTTCGCGGTGTCGGACGGCGGTTGGAACGGCGTGATGATGTTGTTATCAACGGCGGGCAGGCGATTTTGATTGATGATTACGCTCATCATCCGACTGAAATTGACGCCACAGTGGCGGCGGTGCGCGGCGCGCATGCCGGACGGAAATTAATATTGGTTTTTCAACCGCATCGTTATACGCGCACTCGTGATTTGTTTTCGCGTTTGACAAAGTCATTGGCGGCGGGTGATGAATTGGTGTTGTTGGATGTGTATCCCGCCGGCGAGAAGCCGATTGCCAACGCCGACAGTGATGCATTGGCGGCGGCGTTGGGTAATGGAACAGTGCGGGCGAAGTCCCTTCCTTCCGCGGCGGAAGCGGTGCGTAAAATGGTCGGCGACGGTGATGTGATTCTCACCATGGGCGCCGGCGATATTGGCTCACTACCCGAAATATTGGAGAAACCGGCATGAGTGCGTTGCGCGGCGAGTGGCGGGAGAACTTTCCCATGTCGCGTTTATGCGCATGGCAAGTCGGCGGACCGGCGGATGCGTTATTTCTGCCCGCTGATTTGGATGACCTGCGCGAGTTTTATGAAAACGACGCCCGTGCGGAAGAAGCGTTTTTTGTCGGACACGGGAGTAATTTGTTGGTACGAGACGGCGGTATCGCCGGTGTTGTTGTTCGCGCCGCGCCCGGATTGGGTGTTTTGCAGTTGGAAGAAGACGGCAGAATTTACGCCGAAGCGGGTGTCGGATGTCCGAAGTTGGCGCGGTTTGCGGCGGCGGCGGGTTTTAGTGATGCGGCGTTTTTGGCGGGCATTCCCGGCACTGTCGGCGGTGCGCTGGCGATGAACGCCGGATGCGAAGGCGCGGCGATATGGGATTATGCAGAAGAAGTGTTTGCGTTGAACAAAGGCAGTTTGCAGAAATGTCCGGCGGATGATTTTGTCGCCGGTTATCGTGAGTTACGCGCCAAAGCCGGCGGTGAGTTGCGTTTTGCCGGCGTGCGACTGCGTTTTGCCGCCGGTTCTTCCTCCGCCGCGGCGCGTGAACGCATTCGCGACATGTTGAGAAAACGAGATGATTCACAACCCATTGGCAGTGCCAATTGTGGGTCGGTTTTTTGTAATCCGCCGGGCGGTTTTGCGGCAAAACTTATTGAGCAATGTGGATTGAAGGGTTTTGCGGTCGGCGAGGCGGAAGTGTCACGCAAACACGCCAATTTTATTATCAACCGCGGCGGTGCAACGGCGGCGGATATTGAAAGTCTAATTGAACTGGTACGGGAGAAAGTCCGCGAGCAAACCGGCGTTTTATTGTCGCCGGAAGTTCGAATCGCCGGCAGAAAGGCGTCCGATGTCTGAATTTAAAACAGCATTGTTGATGGGCGGTGATTCGCCGGAGCGCGAAGTGTCACTGATGAGCGGCGAGATGGTATTGTCGGCGTTGCAGCGGCTGGAGATTGAAACGACGGTGGTCGACACCGCCGAAAAACCGTTGTCGGCGTTGGCGGAGTCGGGAGTCGGGCGCGTGTTTAATATCTTACACGGCGGCGCGGGTGAGAACGGAGAAATACAAGGCGCGTTAAAAATGATGGGATTGCCCGTGACCGGCAGTGGTGTTTTGGCGTCGGCGTTGGCGATGGACAAACATCGCGCGAAATTAGTATGGAAAGCGGCGGGCATTCCCACGCCGTCATGGCGTATCGCCCAAAATGGAGCGAAAGCCGGGGAGATTATCGCCGAGTTGGGGTTGCCGTTGTTTGTTAAACCTTCATGCGGCGGTTCCAGCACGCACAGCATCGCCGTGCGGGAAACATCGGCGTTGGCGGACGCCATTGACGCCGCCGCCGGTGAAGGCGCGCCGGCGATGATTGAAGAATTAATTTGCGGACGGGAATATACCGCCTCCATTTTGGATGATGAACCGCTGCCGTTGATTGAAATTGTCGCCACCGGAGCGTTTTATGATTATCACGCGAAATATGTCGCCGATGACACGCGTTTTATTTGTCCGTGTAAATTATCGGCGGAAGAAGAATCACGTTTGCAAAAAGCGGCGATGCATGCGTTTTCACTTTTGGGATGTCGTCACTGGGGGCGGGTGGATTTTATTCTCACCAACAGCGCGCCGGTGTTTTTGGAGGTTAACACCGTTCCCGGCATGACTTCACACAGTTTGGTGCCGGCGGCGGCGAAAGTTAATGGACTGGATTATGACGAGGTGGTGCGGCGTATTTGGGAGGGCGCGGCATGAAAAGAATGTTCATAATATTATTCGTAACGGCGGCGTTTTTGGGCGTGGCGCATGCCAATCGTCTTCGGGTTTGGACGATTGCCGGCGGCGCGCATTCCGCGCGCATTGAAGCTGAAGAAATTTTGCGCTCGGTCGCCGGTGACAATTTAATTTTATTGGACATCGCCGGACTGCAACAACGACTGGCACAAGTGCCGGGCATTACCGATGCTCATGTTCGCCGTCGTTTGCCGGACGGATTGGAGGTGAGTTTAACACCGCGTCATCCGTTGGCGGTTTGGGGCGGCGGCGGTTTGGTGGATGTTCGCGGACGGCGGTATGACGGTGTCGCCGACCGGCGGCTGCCGATTTTTCACGGACCGGAAAATCGAGCGGCGAGTATGGCGGACTTTTACGGCGCGGCGCGAAAGATATTGTCGCCGTTGGAGATTGCCGTCATTCAAATTGAAGTGGGAGATGACGGTGAATGGCGGGTGTATTTACAAGACGGCGTCATGTTAAATCTCGGACGCGAACACCGTCATGAGCGTATGCGGCGGTATGCCCGATATGCGGAAGTTTTACAACGTCGTTTTGCGCGCATTAAAGCGGTGGATTTGCGTTATGAAAGAGGATTTTCAGTGACGGGCGAAAAGGAGGAGGTATGAAAAACAACGGCGGTATTTTGACGGCGGCGGCGGATTTTGGAAGTTCCGGAGTGCGGGTTGCGGTCGCCGAGGTCTTGGACGCCGGTGCCATTCGCCTGTTGGGAATTGGCGAATCCGAATCACAGGGCATTAGCGAAGGACGGGTGGTGGATATGGAAAAAGCCGTCTCTTCCTTGCAAAACGCGATTAAAGAAGCCGAAATTGTTTCACGCCGTCGTTTTTCATCGGCGTGGGCGGCGATTACCGGTGAACACATTATCGGCGTCAATGCCGGCGGTTCCACGGTCATCAGCGACCCCGCCGGCGTATCAACGACCGACATTCACAAAGTCAAACAAATGGCGCGCGCCGAAGTCGCCCACCGCAGCGGCATGCGGGTTATTGCGGTGTTGGAGCGCGATTATGAGTTGGACGGACACAAGGGCGTTAAGAAACCGGTGGGGATGAGCGGTCACAAATTGTCCGGCGATATGCATTTGGTGTTGGCGTCCACAAACGCACTCGCCGATTGGGAGAAATGTTTGCTGCAATGCGGAGTGGAAACCGAAGAACAGTTTGTTTTTGCGCCGTTGGCGGCGGCAAGGGCGGTGTTGAGTGAAGATGAAAAAAATCTCGGTGTTTGCGTTTTAGACATCGGCGCATCAGTCACCGATGCGGCGATTTTTTACCGCGGTGTTGTCGCCGACACTTTCTCTTTGCCAATGGCGTCCAACGACATTCACCGAGACATCGCCGAAATGCATCATGCGTCCATGGAATCCGCCGAGCAGGCGAAAAGAACCATCGGTTTGTCCGGCGACAACGGTGAGTTTGTTTCGTTGTTGGAGGCGGGCGGCGGAGGAGAACACACACAGTCAATTCTGGTCGTGCGAGACACCATCGGACATCGGGTTGATGAAATTTTGGAACTCGCCGGCGAGCGGCTGGCGCGATTGTCGGATGCGGGCAAGCGATTGTCGGCGGGTATTGTTTTGGTCGGAGACGGCGCGTTGTTGCCGGGGATTGCCGGAGCGGCGGAGACGAAATTGAATATTCCGGCGCGCATTGGTCGTCCGACATATCGCGGCGAGAATCATGAACGCGCCGCCTCGCCGCGGTTTGCCGTTTGCATGGGATTGTTACAGGCCGCCGCCGAATATGACAGTGCGGTTTCACAGGGCGGAGGGATTGGCGCGGCGGTTGGCTGGGTGTCGCGACTTTTTGGAGGACGCGGGACGGAATAAGGTTTTATTTTATGACAATGACAACAAAGGAGGACGTAATGGACTTTATCGAAAGCAAATCACCGGCGCGAATTCGCGTCATCGGCGTGGGCGGTTGCGGCGGCAACATTGTTCACTATCTTCAACAACGACGGGTGGACGGTATTGATTACGCCGCCGTTAATACGGACGCGCAGGCGTTGCAGCGGATAGACGCGGAATGCGTTCATATCGGCGGCGAAGCAACGCGCGGACTCGGCACCGGCGCCAAACCCGAATTGGCGGTGCGCGCCGCCGAGGACGACCGTGAACGACTCGTCAATCTGGTGCGCGGTTATGACATGGTTTTTGTCGTCGCCGGCATGGGCAAAGGCACCGGCACCGGCGCTTCACCAATTGTCGCCCGTCTGGCATGCGAACAAAACGCACTGACAGTGGCGGTCGCGACAATGCCGTTTCGCTACGAGCGGCGAGACAATGTCGCCCAAAAAGGAATCGCCGAATTGGGAATGTCGGCGAATTCACTTCTTATCGCGCCCAATTCAAAGTTGCAGGAAGTGCTGGGCGATGAAGCGGGCGTGGAAGACGCACTGGCGGCGGCGAATGAAGTTTTGTACAACGCCATTTACGGCATTTCCGAAATCATCACCAAACCCGGCGAGTTAAATTTGGACTTTAACGATGTTCGCACTGTCATGACCGCAAAAGGCAGGGCGGTCATGGGGTCGGCGACAAAATCCGGCACCGACCGCGCGGCGGAAGCGACACATGAGGCATTGTGCTGTCCAATTATGGAAGATGTGGAATTGTCCGGCGCCAATTATTTCTTGGTGAATGTGACCGCTCCGCGCGGCTGCAAACTTTCCGAAATTGACTCGGTATACGACATCCTGGATGAAAAAGCGCCGGCTTGCGGCAATGAGCGGTTTTGCGGACTGGTGTATGATGACACCATGGGCGACAAAATGCGCGTGACCGTGATTGCAACCGGCATCGGCGGCGAGATGCAAAACGTGAAAGTTGAAGAAGCGAAACCCAATTTGGCGGCGGTCGCCGGCGGTAGTCTTGACCCGTGTTTTGTGACCGGGCGCGGACGGCAAAAATTGGAGGACATGCGCGTCAAATACGGCGGAGACGAGCGAAAAGTCCCCACCATCATGCGGCGGCAAAAAAATTAGCAGAGTATAATTCCCCTCCATGCACGCCGTACAAAAGACCATCTCTCGTCCTGCCGGGTTTTCCGGCATCGCCTTGCACAGCGGACGCGCCGTGCAAACGCGGCTTGTGCCGTTGCCGGAAGATTCGGGAATTGTTTTTTGTCGCACCGATTTGGACATGTGTGTCAAATCCGCCACCGCCAATGTTGGTGACACGAGACTGGCGACGACTTTGAGAGACGGCAAATGTGAAGTCAGCACCGTGGAACATTTGTTGTCGGCGTTGTCGGCACTGGGCATAGACAATTTGCGCGTGGAAGTGGACGGACCGGAGTTGCCGATTGTAGACGGCAGTTCCGCGCCGTGGATGTTGTTCTTAACCGACGCCTGCGGACTTTCGGCTCAAAGCGCGCCGCGAAAGATTATGCGGGTGAAAAAAGAAGTGGTGAAGACAATAAACGGCGGACACGCACGTTTTTCACCGCCCTCCGGAGACGGAGTTCGATATACCGCGCACATTGATTTTCCGCATGCGGCGGTGCGGCGGACGGGGGCGAAGTTTTCACATGTTTTGTCGGCGGACGATTATGAAGAGGAAGTGTCGCGCGCGCGCACTTTTTGTTATGTTAATGATGTTGATGACATGCGCCGTCATCGGCTGGCGTTGGGCGGTTCACTTAACTGCGCGGTGGTGTATGACGACACCGGCGTGCTAAACGCCGAAGGATTGCGCTATCCGGATGAATTCGTGCGCCACAAAGTGTTGGACGCCATTGGTGATTGTTATATCAACGGACATTTTATCGCCGCCGATTACGAGGCGGAATGTCCCGGACACGCGCTCAATCATGCCCTGGTGTCGGCGCTGACGGCGGATACCGATGCATGGACATGGGATTAGCGGCGGCGCGTTAGTTTTCGTATTTCCCCGCATGTTCAATTATCTCTAAAATTCGCCCTGCCGGGCGTCGTGCGGTATAATTCCCGCAACATAGGAGAATTATGATGAAAATAGGATTTATCGGACTGGGAAATGTGGGCGGCAAACTCGCCGGTAGTTTGTTACGCAACGGATTTGCGCTGACGGTGCATGAATTAAATAAAGATTTGGCAAAACCGCTTTTGGACGGCGGCGCACAGTGGGCGGATTCGCCCAAGGCGACCGCCGAAGCGGTGGATATGGTCATTACATGCCTGCCGTCTCCCGCCGCATGCGCCGAAGTCATGGAAGGTGAAAACGGTGTTTTGGCGGGATTGCAAAAAAACGCCATCTGGGGAGAGATGAGCACCACTGATGAATCCGAAGTCCGGCGACTGGGCGAAAAAGTCATCGCACAAGGCGGATATGCGATGGATTGTCCGGTGTCCGGCGGATGTCATCGCGCCGCCACCGGTAATATTGCAATTTTTGTCGGCGGTGACCGCGCCGCTTTTGAACGCGCACTGCCGGTGTTTACCGCAATGGGACGGCGTATTTTGCACGCCGGTGAATTGGGCGCGGCGTCTGTGTTGAAAGTCGCCACCAATTATTTGGCAACCGCCAATTTAGTGTCGGTGTGCGAGGCGCTGACGACATGCAAAATGGCGGGCATGGATTTGGCGACAACTTATGAGGCGTTTCGCATTTCATCCGGCAATTCCTTCGTTCATGAAACCGAAGGCCAGGTGATTTTGAACGGCAGTCGCGATATTAACTTTACGATGGATTTGGTGAACAAAGATATTTCACTGTTTCAACAAATCGCCGAGCGCGCGGGTGTTCCGTTGGAGTTGTCGCCGTTGTTAATTAAGATTTTCCAGGACGGTGAAAAACGCTACGGCTCGCGTGAATGGTCGCCGAATATCATACGCCGTTTGGAAGACGCCTGCGGCGTTCGCATTACGGCGGACGGCTTTCCGGCGGAAATGGTTGATGACGAGCCGGAATCACCCGGCGCCGAAGTTCATCCCCGGTCATGAAAATCGCCGCGTGGAATGTCAATTCCATCCGCGCGCGCCTGCCGCATGTGTTGCGTTGTCTTGCGGAGTTCGCGCCCGATGTCGTATTGCTGCAGGAAACCAAAAGCACCGATGAAACTTTTCCGTTTGACGAGTTGAAAGCGGAGGGTTATCACGTCGTCCATCACGGACAAAAATCATACAACGGCGTGGCAATTGTTTCGCGTCTGCCGCTGCGCGATGTTGAAAAAGGCATGCCGCAACGTCCGGATGACGCACAAGCGCGGGTTATCGCCGCCACCGTGGACTATCGCGACAAACCACTGCGAGTGGTTTCAGTTTATGTTCCCAACGGGCAGAGTGTGGAGTCGGACAAATATGTTTATAAACTTTCATGGCTGGAGGATTATTTCAAGTATTTAACCGCCGCGCAGAAAAAATACGGCGCAGTCGCCGCCGGCGGTGATTACAACATCGCCCCGCGAGACGAGGACATTTATGACCCTGAAGGATGGGGCGAAGAAGTGCCGGCGTCTCCGAAAGAACGCGCCGCGTTAAGAAAGATAATTGACGCCGGTTACGCCGATTCGCAGCTGTTGTTTCCGCAAACCGAACAAAGTTTTTCATGGTGGGACTATCGCCGGGGGGCGTTTGACAGAAACCATGGACTTCGCATTGATTTGATTTTATTGTCATCGTCCGTTGTCGGTGATTGTGTCGCGTGCGAGCCCGATGCCTCTCCGCGCGGCTGGGAACGTCCTTCCGACCATGCGCCGGTAATCGCCCGTTTGCGATAGGCGTTTCATGTGGCGCGTTGTCGCTTTTGGCTTTTTATTAAATTTGTCATCGGCATTCGGACAAACACATTTTATTTCACTGTTTAATCCGGATTTGCGCGAGGCGTTTTCGCTGAGTCACGGTGAAATCGGCGCTTTGTATTCGGCGGCGACTTTGGCGAGTGCGGCGGTTTTGCCGTGGGCGGGCAAACTCATAGACGTCTCTCCGTTGCGCCGTTATGCCGCGGCGGTTGTTTTTGGACTGGCGGCGGCGGCGTTGTTGTTGTCGTTCTCCCATTTAATATGGCACTTGGCGGTGGCGTTTTTTTGTCTTCGTTTGTTCGGACAGGGACTGTCTTCACACACCGGTTTTACCGCCACCGCGCGGTTTACGCAAAAAGCGCGCGGCAAATCATTGAGTGTCGCCGGACTCGGCATGAGCATCGGCGAAGCCATTGCGCCTCCAATTGTCGCCGCGCTGTTATTGACAATGGCATGGCGCGAAGTGTGGCAAAGTGCGGCGTTGTTTCAAATTGTTGTCGTTATGGCGTTGTCACAATGGTTGTTGCGCGGACTTCCACAAAATTCCCCGGCGACGGGTGAGGCGACAACGGAGGAGTCATGGACACGGCGACAAGTGTTGCGTGATTTTCGTTTTTGGCTCGCCGCACCGGCGATTTTTGCGCCGCCGTGCGTGGTGACGGCGCTGTTTTTTCACCAACAAAGTTTGGCGGAATATCATGGAGTTGAATTTGCAGTGTGGGCGTCCGGTGTTGCGGCGTATTCCATCGGTTCTGTTTTTGCATCATTGGCATCGGGCGCGCTGACCGACAAATTTGGCGGTGCGAGAGTTGTTAAGTGGGTTTTATTGCCGTTAATCGCATCAACACTGTTGGCGGCGAACGCCAATTTTGTCGGATTGACTTACGTCTATTACGGATTGATGGGAATGAGTGCCGGCGCGGGTGTTCCCGCGATAAACGCTCTTTGGGTGGAAATGTACGGCAAGGCGCATTTGGGCGCGGTGCGGGCGTTGGCGCATGCCGTGGCGGTGTTATTTACCGCTTTTGGACCGGTGGCATTTGGCGCACTGTTGGACTCCGGAATACCGTGGAATCATATTTTGCACTTAACCGCCGCGTGGATGATTGTCGCGGTTGCAGTGTTGTCCGCCGTCCCGCTAAAACGAAAGGCGGCGGGCGGATGTTGACACTCATCCGACACGCCGGGACACGGTTTATAATCATGAAAATGTTGCGTCCCGAATCATGACTTCCTCCACACCGGAGCGTCCGCATTTTCCAGTGCGCGGAGTTGCATTTGGACTGGCGGCGGCGGCGTGTCTGTCGCTGCAGGATGCAATTATTAAACTGCTCGCCGGTGATTATCATATCCTGCAAATTATTTTCGCGCGCGCGGGCGTTGGCGCGGTGGTGGCGGCGGGGATTATTTATTACGCTTCTAATTTTTCGGCGCTGCGTCCGAGCCGTCCGTTGTTGGTCGCCGCCCGTGTTTGTTTCATGACAATTGCGACATTGTGTTATTACATTTCGCTGACTTTTTTGGACTTAACGGCGTATACCTGTCTGGGATTGACGGTGTTTTTGTTTATCGCCGCGTTGTCCGGTCCCATATTAAAAGAAAAGACTTCGGGGAAGGACTGGGCGGCGGTGGCGGTTGGATTAAGCGGTGCGTTAATCGTGGTTAATCCCTTCGCCGCCGAATCAGTTTATCTTCCGGCGGCGTTGTTGTTGTTGTTTGGCGCGTTTATGTGGGCGTTGGGCTTGGTTGCGACCCGCGCGTTGGGCGTGACAATGTCGGCGGCGGGGATTTTGTTTTATACCAATGCCGCTGTGATGATGTTGGCGGTGATAGCGCAGCCGTTTGTTTGGCAAACGCCTTCCGCCAGTGATGCGATGTTGTTTCTAATGTTGAGCACATTGGGCGCGTGCGGACAAGGATGCGCCATCGCCGCCTATCGTAACGCTCGGGTTAGCGCGGTCATGCCCACCCAGCATACGATGTTGTTGTGGGCGGCGCTTTTGGCATGGTTGTTGTGGGATGAAATACCGGAATTGCGAGTGTGGTTCGGCGGCGCGTTAATTGTCGGCGCGAGTTTGTCCGCACTGCCCAAACCGCGCCGGCGGACAAGTAACCGCGCGAAAAATCGGGTATAATGCGCCACAATAAATATTGTAAAAGGATGACAAAATGAGCACAATGAAGGCGATGACGCTGGTCGGACACGGCGGTCCGGAAATGTTGGAATATCGTGAAGATTGGCCGCGTCCCGTCGCCGGAGCAGGTGAAGTGTTGGTGCGTGTCGGCGCATGCGGATTAAACAACACCGACATTAATACGAGAGTCGGCTGGTATGCGGCGGATTCTTCCAACAACGGTTCCTGGGGCGGCGCGGCAATTCAATTTCCGCGCATACAAGGCGCCGATGTTTGCGGCGTTGTGGAAGCCGTTGGTGCGGGCGCGGATGATTCTCTAATCGGAAAGCGTGTGTTGATAGATACATGGTTGCGTGACTGGGATAACCCGGACAATATGGAAAAGATGGGCTATTTTGGCAGTGAATGTGACGGCGGTTTTGCCGAATATACCAAGATTGACTCTCGCCATATTCATCCGATAGAATCACCGATGAGCGATGCTGAATTGGCGACTTTTGCCACTTCTTATTCCACTGCGGAAGGCATGTTAAATCGCGCCGATGTCGGTAAAAACGACCGAGTTTTGATTTCCGGCGCGTCAGGCGGAGTCGGCTCCGCGTTGATTCAATTGGCAAAACGGCGCGGCGCGGCGGTTTTTGCCATGTGCGGAGAGAGCAAACATGAAGCGGCGCGTGAGTTGGGCGCGGATGCCGTCTTTTCACGCGCACCCGATGATTTGGCGGGAGAATTGTCATCGGCGGGTTGTGATTCGGTGTCAGTTGTCGCCGATGTGGTCGGCGGTGAATATTGGCCGCATTTGATTAATGTCATCGCGCGCGGCGGGCGATATGTTTGTTCCGGTGCCATTGCCGGCGCGCATGTTAATTTTGATTTGCGACCGTTTTATTTGCGCAATTTGACATTCTTCGGTTCCACAGTGTTGCCGCCCGGTGTTTTTGCAGACCTTGTCGGTTATGTGGCGCGAGGCGAGATTCGCCCGCTGTTGGCAAAAACATATCCGTTGGCGGAGTTGAATGAAGCACAACGGATGTTTATGGCGAAAGAGTATTTTGGCAATATTGTCGTCATTCCCTGATTGTCCGCCGCACCGCGGATTCACCTCCCGCCGGAGATGAATACCGCGCGCCGTCCGCGTCTGACCGAACTCGCCGCGACCGGCGGTTGTGGTTGCAAAATATCGCCCGCGCGTTTGCATGACTTGTTGCAGGCGGCGAAAGTTTTTGGCGCGCCGCCGCGAGAACTCATCGCCGGAGCGGAAAATGCCGAAGATGCCGCCGTGTGGAAAATAAGTAATGACTGTGCGATGGTGGCAACTGCGGATTTTTTTGCGCCGATGGTCGATTCTCCTTATGATTTCGGACGAATTGCCGCCGCCAATGCACTGTCCGATGTTTATGCGATGGGCGCGCGTCCTTTGTTTGCCTTGGCATTGGCGGCAATGCCGGGTGTGTTGGATGAGAAAGATATTGCCGACATTTGGCGCGGCGGCATGGAATGTTGTCGCAGTGCCGATGTCGCTATCGGCGGCGGACATTCCATTGATGCGGCGGAGCCACTGTATGGATTGGCGGTGATTGGACGCGTACATCCGGAACGTATGCTGACCAACGGCGGCGCGCATTCCGGTGATGCGTTAATTCTCGGCAAACCGCTGGGCGTGGGATTGATGAGTGCCTCCCATCGGAAAGATGAATTATCCACGGCGGATTATCAAACCATGGTCGGGGCGATTACTACATTAAACCGCGCCGGTGAATTCATGCCCTCGGTGTCGGGCGTTCATGCCATGACCGATGTGACCGGTTTCGGTTTGTTGGGACATTTGTTGGAAATGTGTCGGGCGTCTTCATGTCGCGCACAGTTGCAGTTTTCAGCATTGCCGTTGTTTGCCCGTGCCCGCCGATTGGCGGAAGAGGGTGTTGTTACCGGCGCTTCCACACGTAACTGGAATGACTACGGCGCGGAAGTGGAAGGCGTTGCCGATGATTGGCGGCGTACTTTGCTGACCGACCCGCAAACCGGCGGCGGATTGTTGGTGGCATGCGCGCCAAAAGCGGCGGATGAAGTGTTGGCGACTTTTAATCAAAACGGCAACCCACAAGCCGAAATTATCGGCACAATGACCGACGGCGCGGGCGTTGTTGTGACGGATTAACTCCGTTTCCCAATCAATATCAGCTCCAAACTCGGCGGAATCGCCAATATTCCCGCTTTTGGTTTTGGAGACATGCCCATCCTGTTTTGCACTCCACCACTTATGGAATTGTGGCAACGGTTGGTCATGAAATTTATTTGGGATGTGTATCTGACAATTTACCGCGTATTTTCGGGTAAAATTCCAATTTGCGGCGGGGTATAGCGCAGTCTGGTAGCGCGCCTGCTTCGGGAGCAGGAGGTCGTGAGTTCAAATCTCGCTACCCCGACCAATTCCGACCAATGATTGCCGCTATTCGCCGGCGGCGCGCCGATTGTGGCGCTCAACGGCGCATTCAATATCTTCCATCAAAAAACCGCGAGTGTGTAAAAACCGCCCGGCGCGCGCGCGTGACTTCTCCGCTGTTAAAGGCGAATCTCCGAATTTGGCGGCAAGAACGGCGCCGGCGCGCCGACATTCATCCTCATCAATCTCCGACAAGGCATGGTCGATATCCGTCTCTGACACGCCGCGCGCGAGCAGGTTTTGCCGTAACTTTTCACGCCCGAATTTGTTTTCCGTCTGTGACAAATAGGCGCGGGTAAAACGTTGGTCGGATATTAATCCCGCTTCCGTCAATTCCGCCACGGCATGTGCCGCCGCTTCCGCCGAGAATCGGCGCTCCAGTTTTTCCTGGATTTCATGGCGACTGTGTTCGCGCCGCGACAATAATGACAACGCGGCGTTTTTGGCAGTTTGCGGTTTTACCCCCACAGAGTGAAATACAACAGTCGCAACGCCAATATGCCGACAATGCCGCCCAACAACCGGCGTAAAACCAGTTCGGAATAGTCACCCGTCCGCCGCGCGCCAAAATAGGCAAACATCATGCTAAACGTCGTGATTCCAAAAAGCGCCGGCAAATAAACATAACCAACCGCATATTCCGGCAAGTCATCCAGACTCGCGCTGGTCACGATATAACCGGCGGCGGCAAAAAACGCCAGCGGGTTGTTGTAAACCGCCCAAGTGCCAATGCATCTTTTAATTGACAAGCCACGAGCCGCCAACAACGGGGCGGAAAGCACGCCGCCGCCGATGCCCAACAACGCCGCCATGCCGCCGATGAACATGCCCGCCGCCGGCAAAGCCTTGTCCGATGACAGGGCATGAGTGATGGGCGTTTCACGGCGGCTTGGATAAAACATTGAATACGCCGTGTATAACAAAAACACCGACAGCATAAATCTTAACGTGGTGCCCGGAATATTCGTCGCCGACAATCCCACCGCCAGAGAGCCGACACTCGCCCCCGCCGTAATTAATATCACGATTTTCCAGTCGGCTTCGCGGCGTACCGCATGCACGACCGCGCCCGGTGCGGAAGTGAAAAATATCGCCGCCAATGATGTCGCAATCGCGGCATGCGTTGCTGTTTCCTCCGGATAAATCGCCGTTAACGATGTCGCCAACAACGGCGTGATGATGATGCCGCCGCCAACCCCCAATAATCCCGAAAAAAAACCCGCTACTGCGCCGACAACGGCAAACAACGCAAATAATTCCAAAGACAACATTGCCCGATGCCTATTTGCCGACAATACGACGCCATTCAGCGGCGCTGACCGGCATAACAGACAGGCGATTGCCGCGCCGCAAAAGCGTCATGCCGGCAAGCGCCGGAATGTTTCGTATTTCAGACAATAACAACGGGCGCGCGAGTTTTTTGACAAACGACACTTGCACGCAAAACCATCTCGGTTTGTCGGCGGTTGACTTGGGGTCGTAATACTTACTGTCCGGCATAAACTGAGTCGTATCCGGCGCGGCGGCGGTGCAAATCTTCGCCACTCCATAAACACCGGGAGCCGGACAACTGGAATGATAAAACAACACGCCGTCTCCCTTTTTCATGTCGTTCATCATGAAATTGCGCGCTTGATAATTGCGTACGCCCGTCCACCATTCTCGGCGGTCGCGCGCCAAGTCATCAATGGCATAGTCGCCGGGCTCTGATTTTAGAAGCCAGTGGCGCATGAAAAGAATCCCCGCAAGAACGGCCGAATGGTCGTTGAACCTAGGGTCAACGGTGGTCGCTTCCGCATACCGTAGGCGCTTCCAACGTGGGACGCGCTCAATAGCATGACGAGATGGGCAACCGATTTTATTGTCATTGGTTCACGCCATTGGAAGCACGTTTTTGCGGGGAATCGTCGGTGCGGGCGAGTGTCTCGTCTATGCGACTCATCATCTCGCCAAAATCCAGAGTGTCTGCCGCGCCCTCCCGCGCCTCAAAGGCAATCTGCAGGGCGGCCATCAGCGCAAGGCGCTCACCATCGGCAACTCCGGTTTTTTCGCGTAGCTGTTTAATCTTTCCTTCAACCATACGGGCGGAGGCGCGCATTGCCGCCTCATCGGCTTCATCGCACTTGATGCCAAAACGATGCCGGCGAATGTTAATTTGTAAAGTTACCATCAGTTCACCCGTCCGCCGTCATTGTCAGTGTCAGTGTCGGAGGATTCGGGGAGACGGGCGATAACATTCCGAATCTTCTGTTTCGCGCGCTCGCGATTATCGCGAAGACGGCGGTTTTCATCACGTAAACGGCGAACTTCGCGCGCCAGTGAATCACAACGGGCGCATAACATGTCCACCTTCGTTTCCAGCTTGTTCATGTCGTTTTTCATAATGTCTATATTATCAAAATTATCCGAAAAAACCGCCTATTAACTAAGATTTCCACTTAATACTGCAGCCAATACTGGGTAATTGCGGGCTTGCAGGCACTGATTCGCCCGCAATCAGCAAATCCATCGCCCCCCGGATGTCGGCGCCGGTGACCGGCTTTGAATTGCCGGGACGTGAATCATCAAACCGCCCGCGATAAGCACATTTGAGCTCGCCGTCAAATAAAAAGAAATCCGGCGTGCATTCCGCGCCATAAGCCCGGGCGACTTTCTGTGTTTCATCATAAAGATAGGGAAAAGTGTATCCCTCGCGCTTCGCCGTCGCTTTCATCTTGTCCGGCGAATCATCCGGATAGTTTGCAACATCGTTCGCGCTAATCGCCGCGATGCCCATGCCACTGTCGTGATAATCTTTTCCCAAAGCACTCAATGCTTTTTGGATGTGTACGACAAAAGGGCAGTGATTGCAGATAAACATGATGAGTACGCCTTTTTCTCCGCGCAAGTCCGAAAGACGCATCTCCTGTTCGCTGACAGTGTCCGTCAAAGTGAACTCGGGCGCGCCTGTTCCCAGCTCCATCATCGCTGATTGTATCATCGCCATGAGAATGATTATACCACCGCGCCGGAAGGGTTTTCGGCGCGAGGGTCGGTTTGCTTTTCTATAAAATCATCACGGGTCAAGCCCAGCCACAGGGAGATGGGACCGCTGATTAATACTGAGGAATAAATACTGGAAAAAATGCCGATAGTCAGCGCCAGCGCAAATAAAAACAATACATCACCGCCAAAAAACAACATCGCCAACACCGCCAACTGCGTTGAACCATGCGTGATAATCGTCCGCGCCCAGGTTTGAGTGATGGAAATGTCCAGCATGTCCGCGGCGTCCGCCGATTTGCGTTGTGAACGGAAGTTTTCACGGACTCGGTCGAAAATAACCACCGATTCGTTAACCGAATAACCCAGAATCGCCAATGTCGCCGCCAGTACCGGCAAATTAAACTCCCACTGAAACAGTGAAAATATGCCCAGAATAAAAACAACATCATGAAGGTTGGCAATAATCGCCCCCGCCGCCATTCGCCACTTAAATCGCATGGATAAATACAACATAATGCCGGCTACCACAAACAACAACGCCAGCGCTCCGGCAAGAAACAACTCATCACTGACCTGCGGTCCCACATACTCCAATCGCCGTAATTCAGCACTGGGGTCAAGCTCCCGCAACGAGCTCATCACCCGGTCGGACAACAACGCGCCTGATTCGCCGGGCGGCGCTTTGATGATTAAAAGTCCGTCTCCGCTTTGTTGAATCGGCGCGTCGGTGAGTCCAATGTCAGACATGGAACTGCGAACATCGGCGATGGCGGGAGGGCGCTCAAACGAAGTTTCAATCACCGTGCCGCCGGTAAAATCAATGCCGAAGTTCAATCCGCGCACTCCCAACGACACCAAACACAACACCAAAAAGATTGATGACACCAGTCCGGTGATTTTGCGATATTTCATCAAGGGCAGGGTTTTCGATATATTAAGCGCGCGCAAACCCAGTAAAAGTTTTTGTGCCTTCCGGCGTTCAAAACTCAAATTAACCAACGCGCGCGAGCCTTGCACCGCTGAAAACATGGAAGTTAAAATGCCAAAACACAACACCACCGCAAACCCGCGCACCGGTCCCGAACCAAAGGCGAACAATGCCACGCCGGCGATTAATGTTGTTAAGTTGGAATCCAGAATTGTCGTCAGCGCGCGTGAATAACCGGTTTGAATCGCGCCCAGCGGCGTTTTGCCGGCGTCCACCTCCTCTCGAATGCGCTCGTTAATCAGCACGTTGGCATCAATCGCCATGCCCAGTGTCAGCGCGAAACCGGCAAGTCCGGGCAGTGTTAATGTGGCATCGGCAACCGCCAATAACGCCGTGAGCATTAACAAGTTCGCCATCAACGCGCCCACTGAAATTACCCCGAAAGCGGCGTAATAAATGGCGATAAATATCGCAATGGCGATAAATCCGCCGATGACTGAATTAACGCCACGCCGAATATTGTCCGCGCCCAGTGAAGGACCAACGGTGCGCTCCTCCACAATTTCAAGCGGCGCCGCCAGAGAACCGGAACGCAATAACAATGACAACTCAGCAGCTTCGGCGGCGTTCATCCGACCGTGAATTAAGAAATTAACATATAACTCTTCATTAATCACCGGCGCGCTGATGATTTCCGCGCTGTCTTTGTCGCGCAACAATATCGCCAACTGTTGTCCCACACGCGGACGAGTGTGTCGCTTCATCTTTTCCCCGCCCGCCAAGTCCAAGGCGATATGCACCGCCGGACGATTGTTCTGGTCGTAGCTGGGACGCGCATCAGTGATGTTTTCGCCGGTAATTACCGGCTTTTTATCCACAATCAACGGCGGACCATCGCGCTGTTCAAACAATTCACGCCCCGGAGGAGGGCGACCTCGCTTGGCGCGGCGAATAACCGTCCGAGACGCCGATTTGGCACTATCCACGCCGCGTAACTCCAATGCCGCCGTCCGTCCCAACACTTTCTTGGCTTGAGCGGTGTCCTGAACGCCGGGCAGTTGTGCGGCAATTCTGTCGCTCCCCTGCCGAGTGATGACCGGCTCCGCCACGCCCAATTCATTAATACGATTACGCAGAGTTTGTAAGTTCTGCTGCATCGTTAAGTCAATAATTTCATCGCGCGCGGCGTCAGTTATCGTAAAAAGCATTTTGGTGTCGGCGCCTGTTGACGACACCATGTCAGGAAATTGTTCGGTGATTTTGTCGAATGCCGACTCCGCCGCCGTTATGTCAGCGACTTCCACCACCACCTCGCCTTCCGCGACTTCCGCACGGGTGCCGGGAATTAGTCTTTCAATATCACCGGCAACACCTTGTAAACGTTTGTCAACGGCGAAATCCACATCCACTTGTAATAGAAAATAGACGCCGCCGCGCAAGTCCAATCCCAACGCCAGCGGCGTGGCGCCCAGAGAGCCCAACCATCCCGGCGCATTAGTGGTGTTGTTGTAAGCAACGACATATTGTCCGCCCAACGCCTCCGCCAACACTGAGCGGGCGGCAATTTGTGTCTCCGAATCATCAAAAACCGCTTGAATAACGCCGTCTTGCAAAGAAACTGCCTGCGCCTCAAAACCGGCGTCTTTTAACGCATCACGGGTGGTGCGAAGTGTTTGGGCGGTAATTGGCGCGCTGCCGGTCGCGCGTACTTGAATTACCGGCGATTTGGAATAAGCGGATGGCAATGCATAAACCGCGGCAACAATCAAAACCGCGGCAACGCACGCATGTTTCCAGGCGGGATAACGCGTCATCGGCGGTTATAGTTTTTCCAATGAACCGGGAGGCAACAACGATTGAATGGACTGCTTTTGGAAAAACATCTGGCTTTTGCCGGTCTCAAGCAAAACGGCGTTGTCCGTGATTTTTACAACTTTGCCAAATATCCCGCCCGATGTCAAAACTTCATCACCAACACTCAATGCGTCCAACATGTTGCGGTGCGCCTTCGCGCGTTTTTGTTGCGGGCGAATTAGGAACAAATAAAAAATAACAACTATGAAAATTAACGGCAATATGCTGCCCAGTGCCGAATGTTCCGCCTCCTGAGCAAACGCCGGGACGGACACGCCCGCTGACAATGTAATTAACGCGATATGTGTCCGAAAATTTAACTCTGAAAAATTGAAAGTCATAACCGCTATTATAACAGACGGCGGAAGGTTTTGGGCAGGGCGGGGCGGCTAATCCGCCGCCTCCGTCAACCGGTCTCCGTCAACCGGTGCAAGTGTCGCGCCAGTAAATCGCTTTCCATATTGACAAAATCGCCCGTTTGCAGGCGTCCCAGTGTGGTCGCCGACAGTGTGTGCGGGACGACTTGCACCGCAAAATCCGCCTGTCCAACAGCGGCGACCGTCAATGATACTCCGCCCACCGTGACTGACCCCTTCGGAATGATGAATTTCATCAGTGCCGGCGGCGGGGAAAAAACCATACGCCGTCCGTCACCGGATTCCTCCAATATTGACAGGCAGGCGACTCCTTCCACATGACCAGAGACAAAATGTCCGCCAATTTTGCCGTCCGCCGTCATGGGATGTTCCAAATTGACAGATGCGCCGTTTTTCCAACCGGCGCAACATGCCGCGGTTTCCAGTGAGATGTCCGCGGTGAAAGAATCCTCCGATATTGTCGTCGCCGTGAGACACGCGCCATCCACGGCAATACTGTCGCCAACGGCGGTATGTTGCAGCCAGTCGGCGGGCGCGCGAATGCGCAACCGTCCGTCCGCAGACGGCGCTTGTAAAACTTCTCCAATAGCGGTAATAATGCCGGTAAACACAACAATTCGCCGCGCCGTGGTGGGTCTGGATGGACTTGAACCAACGACCCCACGCTTATCAAGCGTGTGCTCTAACCAACTGAGCTACAGACCCGCGCGTCCACGTTATTATACTACGAAATCCGCATGACTCATGACAAATCGCCGGCGGACATCAGGCGGGAATTTCAATTTTTTCCTTAATTGCCTGTATTTTTTTGCGGTCGCCGGAAATCACCAACTCATCACCAATTTGAAGCACCTGTCCAACATCAAACGAACTCATCATTTTCCCGTCCCGCCGCCACGAGATGATTTTGCAGTCATCCAACACCTCCCGCGCCGCCGCAAATTCGTGCCTCACGCCGAAACCGATAAAAGACTCCGTGCCCGATGACTCATCATATAAACTGGCGGCAAATTCGCCGGTAAAAAACGGATTTTCCCGTTTGCGCGCGCGAAGAATAGAGTCGCCCAAACCAATTAAGCCATACACCTTTGCCGCGAGATGCCGCGCCACCGAAAAACCAAATTCATGCGCGTCCACATACGCGTCATTGGCGCCGGCGTTGATTAACATGTCCGCCATCGCCGCGTTGTCGGCGCGGGCGATAATCTTTAAACGAGGATTGAGAGACCGCGCGCGCTTGATCGCACTGACCGAATCGGTCGGGTCGGTGTAGGAAATCACCGCCGCGCGCGCCCGTAAAATATTACCGCTAATTAATCCGTCAATGCTTGACGCCTCGGCGTATACGATATTGTCCACGCCGCCCACTGTTTGCAAAATCTGATAGTTTTCTTCCAACGCCACATACGGCACTTCCAACTCCCGTAAAATGCCGGCGATCGCTTGTCCGGTGCGACCGTAGCCGCAAATCACCACATGGTCGGTCATTGACATGGTTTGTGACAGATTGTCGGTCACTTTTTTCGCGTCGGTCAGCCAGTCCCGCCTGGATAACAGGCGCAAAAACAATGTCCGCCGACGCCAAACAAACGGCGCCGCTATCAGCGCGATTAAGTTCGTCGACAATAAAAATTGAAAAACCGAATCTTCAATAATGTCCGAACTGCGCGCGAGTGTCAGCAAAATAAAGCCGAATTCACCCGCTCCGCACAATAACAGGGAGGTATATACCGCCGTTTTGAAATGCGTCCCCAACGCCCGCGCGCAAAAAAATATCAAAATCCCCTTCACCACCAATAATCCCGCCGCCGCCAGTACCGGCGTCCAGTGCGTCAGCATATACCACGGATCCGCCACCAAACCCAGCGATACAAAGAAAAAGCCGAGAAAAACATGACGAAACGGCTCCACAATCCGCGATACCCGGTAGCGGTGCAGGGTCTCCGACATCAAAATACCCGCGACAAAAGCGCCAAGTGCGTATGACAATCCCAACCACGCCGACAACCCGGACATCACACAAATGATCATAATCAAATTCAACATGTACAACTCTTTGTCGCCGCGCTCGCCCACAAAATTCAGCCAGGATGACATCACCGGCGCGCCCAGATATAACACCACCACTAAAACTCCCCCCGCCTTTAAAAACACCAGAACGGTCGTGTATAACAGGGACTCCGCGCTGGTGCCGGACGAAAAAATGACGATGAGCGGGATGACCGCCAAATCCTGGAACAATAAAACGCCCATGGAACGGTTGCCCGTCGGAGACGACAAAATGTTTTCATTGATCAAAATCTGACTGACAATCGCGGTGGACGACATCGCGGCTACGCAACCCGCCAAAAAAGACAGCATGACTTCACCGGTCAGCCACCACGTTATGCCTCCAAATAATATCGTCGTGAGAATGGTTTGCGCTCCGCCCAGCCACAAAACATAGTCCCGAATCGTCCGCAACGCGCTTAAACTGAACTTCAGACCGATGGCAAACAACAAAAAAATCAAACCGATTTCAGCGGTGACATGCACTGTCGCATTGTTGTCCAAAACTCCCAATCCACTGGGGCCCACGAGCATCCCGGTGATGAAATAGGCGGGAATTGTCGGCCAACGGAAAAAAGACAACAACATCACCATCGCAACCGAAGATGCGAAGAGGAAAATGATTATAACAATTGGATTAATATCTGTCATGTCCGCCTTTGTGGAGTATAATTAGCCCGATTTTACACTTTTATGGAGGCTTTATGGCAAAGATTTCGGCGACCGAAGTTCGAGGCGGTATTTTGGTGGAGATTGAAGGACGACTGTGGCGCGTGATGCGTGCGCGGCATGTTCATGTCGGCGGGCGAGGCGGCGCCTATATGCAAGTGGAGGTCAAAGACATCTCCACCGGCGGCAAAAACAGCTTCCGCCTGCGCACCGATGACAAAGTCGAACGCCCCTTTGTGGAACAGCGCAAAATGCGCTTTTTATACCGCGAAGGCGAGGATTTTGTGATGATGGATGAGGATAATTTTGAGCAAACATCCCTCTCCGCCGACTTTTTTGAGGGGCGTGAGGGCTATCTGCTGCCCGATACGGTCGTGGAGGTGAATTTGTACGAAGAGCGACCCATCGGCGTCACTCTGCCGCCGTCCGTGGATTTGCGCATCACCGAGACCGACCCCCAGGCAAAGGGGGCGACAGCGACATCTTCATACAAACCGGCGCTTTTGGAGACCGGCATCACCGTGATGGTGCCGCCGTTTGTCGCCAGCGGTGAGACCGTCCGGGTCAACACCGACAGCGGCGAATATATGGAGAGAATATGAGCGCGCGCAATTTTTTTTCTTCGGCGCGCATGTCGGCGCGCGCTATATGGGGTATAATACTCCGCAATCGCGCAGGCGATGATGACAACACAAAACAAGAGAGACAAGACATGACAGAAGAAGTGACAGGTACAGTGAAGTGGTTTAATGACGAAAAAGGCTTTGGTTTTATCGGACAGGGAGAAGGTGAACCAGATGTTTTCGTGCATTATAAAAATATTGTCGCAGAAGGACGTAGAACCTTGCGCGAGGGACAAAAAGTCACCATGAAAGTGACCAATGGCGCCAAAGGACTGTCGGCGGAGAACGTAAAACCAATGTAGGTTTTTTACTGATGCGGATGCGCACCAACAATGCGCGCATAAATGTCCGCGTCAGTTGCGCCCTCGGTGCCGAATACTACCACGTGACTTTCGCCGTTTAGGCAGATGTCGTTGCGTACGCGCGACTGCTTCGCCGCCGCCAAAAGTCCCGCCAGTCCTGCGACTCCGGATTCGCCGGATTCAATCTGCTCGCCCGCTAAATAACGCATTAGCGGCGGTATCGCCTCGTCTTCAATCGTCATGAAGTGATGCGCTCCCGCGCGTAACACCGGCCACGCCATCGCCGACGGCTCGCCGCAACTCAATCCCGCCATGAGAGTTTCTTCTTCAATCTCCACCGGCGTTAATTGACGTTGTCGCGCGCTTTGATATAAACAATCCGCCAGAGACGGTTCCACAATTGTCATGTCGGGACGGCGCTTGCCGAGTTTGTGCCAAAACCACCCGCATATCGCCGCCGCCAAACCGCCTACGCCGCCTTGTACAAAAACATGAGTCGGCGCCGAGGGGAGTTGTTGTAGTGTCTCTTCCGCCATCGTGCAATAACCCGCCATGACTTGTCCCGGCATTTCTTCGCCGGCGCCGGTGGCGGTGTCGGCAACGACCGTCCAGCCGTTTTTGTCCGCGTCATCGGCGGCGAGCCGTACTGAGTCATCATAATTGCCGTCAATGCGTATGACCGTTGCGCCGAGTGATTCTATCGCCTGTTGCCGCTGTTCGCTGACGGCGGCATGAATGTAAATCCGACACTGACATCCCGCCTGTTTGGCGCCCCATGCCACCGCCCGTCCATGATTGCCGTCCGTCGCCGAAACGACAGTGATGTCGCGAGGATTGTCGCTTTTGGCGACAAGTTTTGATACCGCATACGCGCCTCCCAAGGCTTTGAAACTGCCAAGCCCAAATCGCCCGCTTTCATCTTTGTAATATACGCGGGCGACACCCGCCGCTTCCGCGATTTTCGGCAAATCGCGCAACGGCGTCGGTTTATAGTCCGCCCAACAACTAATGTCGGCGATGGCGCGCTCGCCGTTTTCCGGCGATAACGAGGTGTGTAAGTGAGTCGGATAGCTGCCCGATGCTGAAACATCCACATTCGCGCAGTGCCGTGTTTTGGTGTTTTCGTATAGTTGCCAGTCCATTATGCCTCCTGTAAAAGTGCGCCAAATCCCTTTATTGGCGCGGCGTATCCCGCAATTTTCGCCGCATGCCAAGCCAATACCTGATTACTCGTCAATACCGGGCGTTTAATACGCCGCTCCAACTCATCAATTATAAATGAAGCGCGAAACGCCGTGCAGGCGATAAACAACGCCTCCGCCTGTGAATCACAGGCTTCTTCGGCATAACGGATGATGTCGGCGGGTTCAATGTCGGCGACCTCGGTGTCATCGGTAAAACCCAGTCCGTTAATATTGATAATATCAACGCCGTTACTCGCGATATGCTCGGCAACGGCGCGATTGAGTTCACCGATATACGGCGTGAGAATACTCAGCCGCCGCACGCCTAAATGTTGTCGGGCGGCGTCTAATGCGACAAGCGGAGTCGTGATTTCCGCCTGCGGATGTGATGTGCGGATACTTTCCGCAATGCGAGCATGTCCGATTGCCGCCGAGCCAGAAGTGCAAGCGTATACCGCCGCCGTAATGCCGCGTCCGGGTAATAATCCCTCCGCGGCGCGGGCGATGTCGCCGCGCATGGCGCGTAAATTGTCGATTGTCAGCGGGTTGGCGTTTAACACTCGGTTGGTGTACATGGACACTTGCGGCGGCAACATGCGCGGCATGTCCGCTTCAATTGTCAAATCGGTCGCCAAGGCAATAACGCCAATACGGGCGCCGTCCGGTCGCAGTTTGCCGGAAAATCCAACATCGTTAATTTCCATACTCATTGAATAACCGGTAATTCCTCATCGGCGGGTATGCCCAGCCATTGTGCGCCGTCTTCGACGATAACAATGTTTTCTTCGCGCACGAGTTGTCCGCCGTCAACCGTCATGCTGGGTTCCAGTGCTAAAACCATCCCACATTGTAACGGCACATGGACATCCGGGGCGATAGACGGCGGTTCGGTCAGTTGTAAACCAATGCCGTGTCCCATGCGTCCAATGTCGCCGGGAGTTGGGATTTCCGCCCGCATCGCCTGCCATATATCGGCGGGAGTCGCTCCCGGACGTGCGGCGGCGGCTCCCGCTTGCAATGCACGATATAAGGCGCAGTGTGCACTTTCGGCGGCGGCGGTTGCATGTCCAATCGCATAGTTCCGATTGAAGTCGCAAAAGTATTCGTCAAAAACCGCGCCAATGTCAATCATTAAAATCTCCCCCGCTGCGGGTGTTTTGTCTCCGGGCGGCATAATTACCGTATCATACCCGTCCGTCCCCGAAGCGGCGGCGACATAGGGAATGTCATCAATGCCATTTTGCCACATGTGAGTTTGTAACAGGCGACAATATTCACGCTCGGCGCGTGAATCGCCGGCGGCATCTTGTGGCAGGGAGGTGAAAGCAGCGGCGGAAAGCCGTGCGGCATGATTGATTTTCGCCACTTCCGCCGGTGATTTGAGCATTCGTAAATCACGCAACAATTCCCCGCAATCCACAATCGGCGGCGATGATTCGCGTAGTTTTAAAAAATCAGACATGGGCATGCGCACGACATTCTCCGCGCCCAGTGGCATGCCAATTTGTCCAAATCGTCCGCCGACTTCCTGCAATAACGCCGACAGTAATGAAATGCCTTCGTCATGCGGACGCGGCGAGGGCCAACAGCGAATATCATCCAACCAAGTCGCCGCCATGCCGGCGTATCCTATTTCGGGAATGACTGCCACTGGTTTGCCTTCCGCCGGCAGTAACAGAAACCACGGACGCGAGGGACTTTGCCAAAAACGAGTGATAAATCCGCTGAAATAACTAATGTCGGCGGCGGCGGTCAGTAATATCGCGTCCAGTTGCGCCGCCGCCATTTGTCTCTGCGCGCGCGCCGTGCGAGATTCGTATTCGCTTTTGGGAAATCCGCGAGGCGGTAAATCATCCATTTTCATCATATTAATTCACGCCTTCGCGCCGCCGACCTTTGGCAATTTTCAACAATTTCGCCAAATCTTTGCGTATTGCATAAGCATCCAGCGCCGGTGAAAAACGCATGGCGATGACGCCGTCCGGGTCTATGAGATATAAATAATCCGCGCGCCGGTGCGGCGGAGTCGGTGATGGCAGATCCGTCATGTCGCCGCGCACCGACAATACGCCTTCACTTACATTCGCCGCCGGCGCATCGGCGGCATATTCGGCGGCGCGCGCTTCGCCGCAATCGATGGAAGTTTCAATTAACGGCGCTTTGTCCGCTCCATCGGGTCGCAACCATGCACGTTGCAGGCGGAAATAATGTCCGGGCAACATCAAGCGCAGTTGTCGCATTTGACACAGTCGTTTTTGACATGCCGGCGGACATGCCTCTTCGCCCGAAGCATATAACAATGTCCATTTTCCGGCGTTCAATCCCCATTGTTCAGGGACGGTTTGCGGCGGCAACACTTCACCCTGCGCGACATTGGTTTGCGGCGGCGCGAAATAGTACAACAATGTCGCCCCCAACGGCGTCATCACGCCGATGAGGACAATTAAGATGAGTGGTAGACGGCGCATTGTCGTATTTTAATCCCGCGCGCCCCGTCGCATGCCTAATATGATGTAAAACACCAGCGTGAGAAAACAAAAAGTGAGCCACTGCCACGCATAACCGATGCTTTGTTGGGATTTGAAATTGACCCGCACTGTCGCCGGCGGCAGTCCGCCGGCGTTGTCTTCCGCCAGTAATACCAAAGAAACAAGCGGCAAATTGGCGGAGGCGGCGTATTTCTGTAAATCCAAATTTTGCCAAACACCGTCCTGCTCCGTTTGGGCGGATAATACAAACGCATCGGCGTTGTCTTTTTGTAAGACACCATGAACGGTCAATTGTCCTCGCGGCGGAGGCGGAATGTCGGCGTCTTTTCTTACCCAGCCGCGATTGACGGCGATTGCGCCGCCGTCTTTCAACATCAGCGGCGTGATGACATGTACGCCCGGAATTTTATGACGCACCTTGTTGTCTATCAATATTTGTCGTTCGGGGAGATATTCCCCCGTTGCCGCCGCTCGTTGATAAGGACCCAACACCGAGTCGGCGTATAACGGCAACGGCGCGGCGCGTAAAGAATCGCGGGCGGTTTGTTCGAGCGCGGCTTTTTGTTCGGCGCGGTCAAACTGCCACACCGCGAGTCGTGCGGTCAACAACATCAACAGCACCGCCGCCAAAGTCAGCAACCACGACGGGCGAAAACGGCGTTTGCCGGAGGATGAAATGGAATCGGCGGACATGTGATAATTGTAGCCGTTGTTTCCGTGATTTTGGCGAGAATGGCTTTTTGGGAGATTAAAATGAAATTATAGAAAATTTTGCGGCGGCTGGTTTTTGGCGTAAAATCGGCGCATGTTGCGAATCATCGCCATTGTTTTACTGTGTTTTATAGTCGTCAATTTATTTATTGGATTGTTTCATATTTTGCGCGGCGGCGGTAAAAGTGAAAAAACCGTACGTATTTTGGCGTTGCGCGTTGCGTTGTCGGTGTTGTTGTTTTTGTTGATTGTTCTTTCGGCGTGGTGGAGTTCTTCTCCGGAATAGCTTCACACATTGAAAGATAACACCATGACACGCGCTCCCTATCAATTAAACGAAAAGCCGGTAGGCGCGCCGCCATTGGCACCGCCGCCGGAAGTGTTGCGCGGCAAATATATCGCGTTGGAGCCTTTAACAACGGCAAATGATGACACTTTTGCCGAATTGTTTGCGGTTTCGCACGGTGACGAAACGCGCGAATCAGTGTGGAGGTTTTTGCCATATGGGAAGTTTGCCGATGCGGGGGAGATGGCGGCGTTTTATCGCCGCGAGTCAGAGGCGGGAGACCCGCAGTTTTATGTGGTGCGTCATTTGTCTGAAAACACCGCCGCCGGCATTGTGAGTTATTTACGGATATTTCCCGGCTCGCATTCCATTGAAATCGGGCATATTTGGCATGCCGCGGCGCATCAGCGCGGACGGGCGAATACAGAGGCGGTTTTTTTACTGGCGGACAATATTTTTTCGCGCGGGTTTCGGCGGTTGGAATGGAAATGTAACGCGCTCAACATGAGTTCGCGGCATGCGGCGTTGCGTTTGGGTTTTGCTTTTGAAGGCGTTTTTCGGCAATGCACCATTTCTAAAAACAAAAACCGTGATACGGCATGGTTTGCGGTGTTGGATGATGATTGGAAAACGGTACGGCGACATTTTCAAGAGTGGTTGGATTCGCCGCCGGGGACGGTGTCATTGGCGGAAAAGAATTTACCGTTGGTGGAATGGTCTTTGCCCGCGCATGAATTTTGGACTCCTGCGCGCGGCGGTTTATGATTCGCAAATGACAAAGACGACAGCGGACGCACGGCGAGAATGGCGCGGAGCCGGAGTGGTGATTACCGGCGGCGGGTCGGGCGTGGGGACGGCATTGGCGGAATTGTTTGCGGCGGAGGGGGCAAAGATTCTTTTGGTTGGACGGGATGAAAACAAACTGCGCATGGTCTGTGAAAAAATCGGCGGTGAGTTTTTGGCGGGTGATGTCGGAGATTCCGCATTTTGCGAGCGCGCATTGTCGGAGGCGGAGTCGCATTTTGGAAGATTGGACGCATTGATGAACAATGCCGGCGTTATTGTTCGTGATACGGCGGCGGATTTGTGTGATGAAGATTGGTCTCGGACAATTCGCACGAATTTGGACGGTGTTTTTTATATGAGTCGCGGCGCATTGAGGCGGATGCAAAAACAAAAACACGGTGCGATTGTGAATGTATTGTCCACCGCCAGTTTGGTGGGAGTGTCGGGATTGTCGGCATATTGCGCCAGCAAAGGCGGAGCCGTGCAACTCACGCGCTCACTTGCATTGGAATGTGCGGCGGACGGCGTGACTGTGAATGCCGTTTGTCCCGGCGCGATTGATTCGCCAATGTTGTATTCCGCGCATCCCGACGGGACAACTGTTGACCAAGTGCGCGCCCGTAATATTGCGGCAATTCCACATGGACGACTGGCGACACCGCTTGAAGTCGCACGGGCGGCGTTGTTTTTGGCGTCTGAACCGCACATCACGGGGGTGATGTTGCCGGTGGACGGAGGATATACCGCTCAATAAGTCAAACAAAGCCGCAATACGGATGTG